>NZ_JAGXJL010000040.1:0-85634 GCF_019091475.1 Streptomyces sp. GbtcB6
GACGAGGGGTACGAGGACTTCGCGCGCCGCTGGAACCCGATCCTCGACGTCTTCGACGCCGAGGGCGTGCGCTTCGCCCACGAGGTCCACCCGTCCGAGATCGCCTACGACTACTGGACGAGCGAGCGCACCCTCGAAGCGATCGGCCGGCGTCCCGCCTTCGGCTTCAACTGGGACCCCTCGCACATGATCTGGCAGGGCGTCGACCCCGTCGGCTTCATCACGGACTTCGCCGACCGCATCTACCACGTGGACTGCAAGGACACCCGCGTCCGGCCGCCGTACGGGCGCGCCGGGATCCTCGGCTCGCACCTGCCCTGGGGCGACCCGCGCCGTCGCTGGGACTTCGTCTCCGTCGGCCACGGCGACATGCCCTGGGAGGACGCCTTCCGCGCCCTGGCCGCCATCGGCTACGACGGCCCGGTCTCGGTGGAGTGGGAGGACGCGGGCATGGACCGGCTGCACGGCGCGGCAGAGGCCGTCGGCCGGATCCGCGCCGCCCTCTGGCCGCTGCCGAAGGCAGCTTTCGACTCGGCGTTCAGCAACCAGTGACCCCACCCGGTCGCCCCCCGGCCCGGCGCCGGAGACGGATGCCTGGTGCGGGGTGCGATCGGCGGGTACTCGACGCCCTGCGCCTGGACGGCCCCTCCGCGCAGGCGGCGCCGGCCCGACGGACCATCAGCGCCTGAACGAACCGGCCGACGACGGGGCGCTGTCCCCGCTGACGGAGACGCGTGTTCCGCAACCGGCGTTCATCGCGTTCGCGGGCTTACTAGTTGATCCAATCAATATTGACAGTTATTCAGTCAATGATGGACAGTCGAATCATGTTCAAGGAGGAAAACGGAGGCAGGTCATGACCGTCAACAGGACCGGGTCGACCCTTGTCGAGGTGCCGCGCGGGCTCGCCGGTGTCGTCGTGACGGACACCGAGGTCGGCGACGTCCGGGGGAGCGAGGGCTTCTACCACTACCGCCAGTACTCGGCGGTCGAACTCGCCCGCACCCGTGGCTTCGAGGACGTCTGGCACCTCCTGATCCACGGTGAACTGCCGGACCCGGAGCGCGCGGCCGCCTTCGCCGCCGAGACCGCCGCGCTCCGGCGCCTGCCCGCCGAGGTCCGGACGGCCCTGCCCGCGGTGGCCGCGGCGAGCGGCACGTCAGGCCCGCTGGCCGGCCTGCGCACCGCCCTCTCGCTGCTCGGCGCGGCCAGGGGATTCCGGCCGGTGTACGACATCGCCGCGGACCGGCGCCGCGCCGACACGGTCGCCGCCTGCGCGGCCGTACCGACGCTGCTCACGGCGCTGTACCGGCTGGGGCAGGGGCTCGACCCGGTCGAACCGCGCGAGGACCTGTCGTACGCGGCCAACTACCTCTACATGTTGACGGGTGCGGAACCGGATCCGCGGCGGGCTCGTGCGGTCGAGCAATACTTGATCTCAACCATTGATCATGGATTCAATGCATCAACGTTCACCGCGCGCGTCATCGCGTCGACAGGCGCGGATGTCGCGGCCTGCCTCGTGGGTGCCGTCGGCGCCCTGTCCGGGCCACTGCACGGGGGTGCGCCGAGCCGCGCGCTGGACACCCTGGACGCTATCGCGACGCCGGACCGGATCGACCCGTGGATCCGCGCACGGGTCCTCGCCGGTGACCGCGTGATGGGCTTCGGGCACGCGGTCTACCGTACGGAGGACCCCCGTTCCCGGATGCTCCGCGAGATCGCCCAGGACTTCGGCGGCCCCCGGGTCGAGTTCGCCGTGGAGGTCGAACGCCACGTCGAGCGGATCCTCGCCGAGCTGAAGCCCGGCCGTGAACTCCACACCAACGTCGAGTTCTACGCGGGCGTGGTCATGGAACTGTGCGGCCTGCCCCGCGAGATGTTCACCCCCACGTTCGCGGCGGCCCGCGCGATCGGCTGGAGCGCCAACATCCTGGAACAGGCGACGGACTCGAAGATCATCCGACCGGTGGCACGGTATGTGGGGCCGGAGCCGGGGGCGGTCGACGCCGTCACCGCGTAGCCGGAACGGGTCGCGGTGTCCGGTCCGGCGGTTTCCTATCCTGGACCGGCCCGCCACCCCGCCCGCGCGAAAGAGGCCCCCGTTGGAGCACCACCCCACCCCCCGGCAGATCCCGGTAGTCGTCCTCGCCGGATTCCTGGGGTCCGGGAAGACCACGCTCCTCAACCACCTGCTGCACCGCAGCGGAGGCAGCCGGATCGGGGCGATCGTCAATGACTTCGGGGCCATCGAGATCGACGCGATGGCCGTGGCCGGGGCCCTCGGCGACTCGACCGTCTCGCTCGGCAACGGATGCCTGTGCTGTGCCGTCGACGCCAGTGAACTGGACGTCTACCTGGAGCGGCTCGCCAGCCCCGGCACCGGTGTCGACGTCGTAGTGATCGAGGCGAGCGGTATCGCCGAACCCCAGGAACTCGTCCGGATGCTGCTCGCCAGCGAGCATCCCGGGATCGTCTACGGCGGTCTCGTCGAGGTCGTCGACGCCGCCGAGTTCGACGGCACGCGCGCGAAGCACCCCGAGATCGACCGGCACCTCGCCCTGGCCGACCTGGTCGTCGTCAACAAACTGGACCGGGCCGGGGAGGGCGGCGAGCGCGTCCTCGGGCTCGTGCGGTCGCTCAGCGATCGGGGGGCCGCTGTCGTCCCGGCGACCTACGGCCGTATCGACCCCGGGTTCCTCTTCGACTGCCGGCCCGGCGAGGAGCGCATCGGACAGCTGTCCTTCGACGACCTCCACGACCGTCACGACGACGGCACGCACGAGGGACATCTGCACGCCGCCTACGACAGCCTGTCCTTCGCCGCCGCGCTGCCCCTCGACCCGCGTCGGCTGATGGCCTTCCTCGACAGCCGTCCCGAGGGGCTCTACCGGATCAAGGGGTACGTCGACCTCGGGCCGTACGACACGGCCAACCGGTACGCCGTGCATGCCGTGGGGCGGTTCCTGCGCTTCTACCCGGAAGCCTGGGGGAGCGGGGAGGAACGGCTCACTCAGCTCGTGCTGATCGGCTCCGGCATCGACACGGCCGCGCTGCGCAAGGAGCTGGAGGCGTGTACGAACGACGCCCCACACGCCGACGAGCACGGCATGTGGGGCGTCCTGCGCTATGTCCAGGGCCTGGCGGAGGACCCTGACGACGGCGTACAGGGCCTCGCGGAAGGCCCTGACGACGGGTACGAGGCCTAGACCGGGCCCGCCGTCACCGACACCGTCTTCGGCAGCGATACGCCGGAGCCGTCCCGGCGCGGGTCCAGCTCCGGGAGTTCGGCCGGGGAGCCGTCCTTCTGGGCCGCCTTCGCCGGGACCGGGCCCACCCAGGCGAAGGACAGGCAGTCCTCGCCCTTCAGGAACCGCTGGCAGCGCACGCCGCCGGTGGCGCGGCCCTTGCGCGGGTACTGGTCGAACGGGGTCACCTTGGCCGTCGTCTGGACCGAGTCGTCGAGCGTGCCGCGCGAGCCGGCCACCGTGAAGACCACCGCGTCGGCCGCCGGGTCGACCGCCGTGAAGGAGATGACCTTCGCGCCCTCCGTGAGTTTGACGCCCGCCATACCGCCCGCCGGACGGCCCTGCGGGCGCACCTGGGAGGCCTGGTAGCGCAGCAGCTGCGCGTCGTCCGTGACGAAGACCAGGTCCTCCTCGCCGGTGCGCAGCTCCACCGCGCCGACGATCCGGTCGCCCTCCTTGAGGGTGATGACCTCCAACTCGTCCTTGTTGGACGGGTAGTCGGGCACCACGCGCTTCACCACGCCCTGCTCGGTGCCGAGGGCGAGACCCGGCGAGGACTCGTCCAGCGTGGTCAGGCAGACCACCGACTCGCCGTCCTCCAGGGAGAGGAACTCGGAGAGGGGCGCGCCGCCCGCGAGGGTGGGGGCGGTCGCCGTCTCGGGGAGCTGGGGGAGGTCGACGACGTTGATGCGCAGCAGGCGGCCCGTCGAGGTCACCGCGCCGACCTCGCCGCGCGCGGTCGCGGGGACCGCAGAGACGATCACGTCGTGCTTGGCGCGCCTGCCGTCGGTGTCCGCAGGGAACGGCTCACCGTTCGTCGTGCGCGCCAGCAGGCCCGTCGAGGACAGCAGCACCCGGCACGGGTCGTCGGCGACCTGGAGCGGCACCACGGCCGCCTGCGCACCCGAGGCCTCCAGCAGGACCGTGCGTCGCTCGGTGCCGAACTTCTTGGCGACCGCGGCCAGTTCGGCCGAGACCAGCTTGCGGAGCTCCGCGTCCGAGTCCAGGATCCGGGTCAGCTCGGCGATCTCCGCCGTGAGCTTCTCCTTCTCCGCCTCCAGCTCGATGCGGTCGTACTTGGTGAGACGGCGGAGCGGGGTGTCCAGGATGTACTGGGTCTGGATCTCCGACAGCGAGAAGCGCTCCATCAGGCGCTGCTTGGCGTCCGCGCTGTTCTCGCTGGAGCGGATCAGACGGATGACCTCGTCGATGTCGACGAGGGCCGTGATCAGGCCCTCCACCAGGTGCAGGCGGTCGCGGCGCTTGGTGCGGCGGAACTCGCTGCGCCGGCGGACCACCTCGAAGCGGTGGTCCAGGTAGACCTCGAGGAGCTCCTTCAGGCCCAGCGTGAGCGGCTGGCCGTCCACCAGCGCCACGTTGTTGATGCCGAAGGACTCCTCCATCGGCGTCAGCTTGTAGAGCTGCTCCAGGACCGCCTCGGGCACGAAGCCGTTCTTGATCTCGACGACCAGACGCAGCCCGTGCTCGCGGTCGGTGAGGTCCTTGACGTCGGCGATGCCCTGGAGCTTCTTGGCGTTGACCAGGTCCTTGATCTTGGCGATGACCTTCTCGGGGCCGACCGTGAAGGGCAGTTCGGTGATGACCAGGCCCTTGCGGCGGGCCGTCACCGTCTCCACCGCCACCGTGGCCCGGATCTTGAAGGTGCCGCGGCCCGTCTCGTAGGCGTCCCGGACGCCCTCCAGGCCGACGATCCGGCCGCCGGTGGGCAGGTCGGGGCCCGGGACGTGCTTCATCAGCGTGTCCAGGTCCGCGTTCGGGTAGCGGATCAGGTGGCGGGCGGCCGAGATCACCTCGCCGAGGTTGTGCGGCGGCATGTTCGTCGCCATGCCGACGGCGATGCCCGACGAGCCGTTCACCAGCAGGTTCGGGAACGCGGCGGGCAGCGCCACCGGTTCCTGCTCCTGGCCGTCGTAGTTGGGCGAGAAGTCGACCGTGTCCTCGTCGATCGACTCGGTCATCAGGCTCGTCGCCTCGGCCATCCGGCACTCGGTGTACCGCATGGCGGCCGGCGGGTCGTCGTTGCCCAGCGAGCCGAAGTTGCCGTGGCCGTCGACCAGTGGGACGCGCATCGAGAACGGCTGGGCCATGCGGACCAGCGCGTCGTAGATCGACGCGTCGCCGTGCGGGTGCAGCTTGCCCATGACCTCGCCGACCACGCGCGCGCACTTCACATAGGCGCGGTCGGGGCGCACGCCCATCTCGTTCATCTGGTAGACGATGCGGCGGTGCACCGGCTTGAGGCCGTCGCGGGCGTCCGGCAGGGCGCGCGAGTAGATGACCGAGTACGCGTACTCGAGGTAGGAGCCGCGCATCTCGTCCACGACGTCGATGTCGAGGATTCTCTCCTCGAACGAGTCGTCGGGCGGCGGGGTCTTCGTGCTGCGGCGGGCCATCGCTGCCGGCTCCTTGCTCATGCGTGAACGGATCTGACGCTGACCATTGTGGACCGCGGTACTGACAACCCGGGCCAGGCCCCGGTCGCCGCGGCCCGCCCCGGTGCCGGTAGCCGTCACAGGGCGGGTGGGACGCAGGCTACGCGATCCGCTCTGGGCGTACGTCGTGCGGGAACTTCGCCGGGTCCCCGCGCGCTTGCATACAGTGGCAGGACCGGCAGAAAAACCGCGGTTCGAGACCGCTTCCGCGAGCGAAGGGACGTACATGCCCATGGGTCACACGACCACGGCCGAGACAGGCTCCGGAGGCCTGGCAGCGACCGAGCACCGCTTGGCCAACGGTCTGCGCGTGGTGCTCTCCGAGGACCACCTGACCCCGGTCGCGGCGGTCTGCCTCTGGTACGACGTCGGTTCAAGGCACGAAGTCAAGGGCCGTACCGGCCTGGCTCACCTTTTCGAGCACTTGATGTTCCAGGGCTCCGCCCAGGTGAAGGGCAACGGCCACTTCGAGCTCGTCCAGGGCGCCGGCGGCTCGCTCAACGGCACCACCAGCTTCGAGCGCACCAACTACTTCGAGACCATGCCCGCCCACCAGCTGGAGCTCGCCCTCTGGCTGGAGGCCGACCGGATGGGCTCGCTGCTCGCCGCCCTGGACGACGAGTCGATGGAGAACCAGCGGGACGTCGTCAAGAACGAGCGACGCCAGCGCTACGACAACGTCCCCTACGGCACGGCCTTCGAGAAGCTGACCGCGCTCGCCTACCCGGAGGGCCACCCCTACCACCACACGCCGATCGGCTCGATGGCGGACCTGGACGCGGCCACCCTGGAGGACGCGCGCGCGTTCTTCCGCACCTACTACGCGCCCAACAACGCCGTCCTGTCGGTCGTCGGCGACATCGACCCGGAGCAGACCCTCGCCTGGGTCGAGAAGTACTTCGGTTCCATCCCGGCGCACGACGGCAAGCCCGCCCCGCGCGACGGCTCGCTGCCCGACGTCATGGGCGAGCAGTTGCGCGAGGTCGTCGTGGAGGAGGTCCCCGCGCGGGCGCTGATGGCCGCCTACCGGCTCCCGGAGGACGGCACGCGCGTGTCCGACGCGGCCGACCTGGCGCTCACCGTCCTCGGCGGCGGCGAGTCCTCCCGCCTCTACAACCGCCTGGTACGGCGCGACCGTACGGCCGTCGCCGCCGGCTTCGGTCTGCTGCGGCTCGCCGGGGCGCCCTCCCTGGGCTGGCTGGACGTGAAGACCTCCGGTGACGTCGAGGTGCCGGTCATCGAGGCCGCCATCGACGAGGAGCTCGCCCGGTTCGCCGAGGAGGGCCCGACGCCCGAGGAGATGGAGCGCGCCCAGGCCCAGTTGGAGCGCGAGTGGCTGGACCGGCTCGGCACCGTCTCGGGCCGCGCGGACGAACTGTGCCGCTTCGCCGTCCTGTTCGGCGACCCGCAGCTCGCCCTGACCGCCGTCCAGCGGGTCCTCCAGGTCACCCCCGAGGAGGTCCAGGAGGTCGCCAAGGCCCGGCTGCGTCCCGACAACCGCGCGGTGCTCGTCTACGAGCCGCTGTCCGCGGAGTCCGCGGAGCACACCCAGGAGGCGGGGCGCGGCGAGGACCCGGAGCAGGAAGCCACCGTAGAGGCCGGCAACGAGAACGAGGAGACGGCCAAGTGACCGAGCTCGCCACCATGGACTTCCACCCTCAGCCGCAGCCGGGCGAGGCCAAGCCCTGGGCCTTCCCGGCCCCGGAGCGCGGCACCCTGGACAACGGTCTGACCGTGCTGCGCTGCCACCGCCCGGGCCAGCAGGTCGTCGCCGTCGAGGTGCTCCTGGACGCACCCCTGGACGCCGAGCCGGCCGGGCTGGACGGCGTCGCCACCATCATGGCGCGCGCCTTCTCCGAGGGCACCGACAAGCACTCCGCCGAGGAGTACGCCGCCGAACTGGAGCGGGCCGGCGCCACCCTCGACGCGCACGCCGACCACCCCGGCGTCCGCATCAGCCTGGAGGTCCCCGCCTCACGGCTCGCCAAGGGTCTCGGGCTGCTCTCCGACGCCCTCAGGGCGCCCGCCTTCGCCGAGAGCGAGGTCGAGCGGCTGGTCCGCAACCGCCTCGACGAGATCCCGCACGAGCTGGCCAACCCCAGCCGCCGGGCCGCCAAGGAGCTCTACAAGCAGCTGTTCCCGGCCACCGCGCGGATGTCCCGCCCGCGGCAGGGCACCGAGGACACCGTCGAGAAGATCGACGCGGCCGCCGTACGTGCCTTCTTCGACCGGCACGTCCGCCCCGCCACGGCCACCGCGGTCGTCGTCGGCGACCTGACCGGCATCGACCTGGACGAGCTGCTCGGCGAGACCCTGGGCGCCTGGCGCGCCGCCACCGGGCAGCCCCGCCCGGTCCCGTCCGTGACCGCCGACGACACCGGACGGGTCGTCATCGTGGACCGCCCCGGCGCCGTCCAGACCCAGTTGCTCATCGGCCGCGTCGGCTCCGACCGGCACGACCGCGTGTGGCCCGCCCAGGTGCTCGGCACCTACTGCCTGGGCGGCACCCTCACTTCCCGCCTGGACCGCGTCCTGCGCGAGGAGAAGGGCTACACCTACGGCGTCCGCTCGTTCGGGCAGGTCCTGCGGTCCGCCCCCGACGGCACCGGTGTCTCGATGCTCGCCATCAGCGGCTCCGTGGACACCCCGAACACCGGCCCGGCCCTCCAGGACCTGTGGACGGTGCTGCGTACGCTCGCCGCCGACGGCCTCACGGACACCGAGCGCGACGTGGCCGTGCAGAACCTCGTCGGGGTGGCGCCGCTCAAGTACGAGACGGCGGCGGCCGTCGCGGGCACCCTGGCCGACCAGGTCGAGCAGTACCTGCCCGACGACTTCCAGGCGACGCTGTACCGGCAACTGGCCGCCACCGGCACCGTGGAGGCCACCGCGGCGGTCGTGAACGCCTTCCCGGTGGACCGCCTGGTGACCGTCCTCGTCGGGGACGCGGCGCAGATCAAGGAGCCCGTCGAGGCCCTCGGCATCGGCGAAGTCACGGTCGTCGCCGCGGATTAGGGCACACGCGGATGAAGAGCCCTGGTGACCGTCGGGTCATCAGGGCTCTCGCATGTCCGAATTGAGGTGGAGGTTGCCTGTCTGCCCTGTGGGATGCGCTACAAAAACCGCGTTCCGTTTGGGCGGGGGAAGAGCGGCCTCGTAGGTTCTTCCGGGCTGTCCGTCAGGCAGTGCGCCGCATCCGCGGCACCGGACAGCCATCGCCGAGTCCCCGTACGGCGCGAGCCAGGGGAGCCGGGGACCCATGTAGTCCCTGGGGTGAATCGGGCGCCCGCGCGTGTCGCGAGGGGGCTCGTAGGAGACCTTCCTGCTCCGAACCCGTCAGCTAACCCGGTAGGCGAGAGGGAAGGAAAGGACCAGCCTCTACATGGCGTTCATGTGCGCCTCCGGGAAGCACCGTCGTCCCGGCCGGGTGAAGCGCACCACCGCGCAGGCCGCCGGTATCGCGGCCCTCACCACCACGGGTGTCGTCGGCACCGTCTCGGCCGCCCCGGCGCTCGCCGCCGAGAACTCCGTCGAGCAGACCGGCCTCACCCCGGTCATCACGATCAGTGACTCCGTCGCCGAGCAGATCGACGCCCAGGCCGCCGTGCAGAAGGCCGTCGCCGAGCGCAAGGCGGCCGAGGAGGCCGCCCGCAAGAAGGCCGCGGAGCAGGCCAAGAAGGAGCGCGCGGCCAAGGCGCGCGCCGCCCGCGAGGCCGAGCGCAAGCGCCTGAACACCTTCGTCGCGCCGATCAGCGACTCCTACGTCTCCACCGGCTACAAGACCGGCGGCTCCCTGTGGTCCTCCGGTGCCCACACCGGCATCGACTTCCATGCCGCCGGCGGCACGGTCGTGCACGCGGTCGGCACCGGCACGGTCGTCTCCACCGGCTGGGGCGGGGCGTACGGCAACGAGATCGTCATCAAGATGGCCGACGGCATGTACACCCAGTACGGCCACCTCTCGTCCATCGGCGTCTCGGTGGGCCAGAAGGTCACCCCGGGCCAGCAGATCGGCCTCTCGGGCTCGACCGGCAACACCACCGGCCCCCACCTCCACTTCGAGGCCCGCACCACCCCGGACTACGGCTCCGACGTCGATCCGGTCGCCTACCTCCGCAAGCACGGCGTGAACGTCTGACGCGAGCTGGACGCGGGCCCGCGCCGAGACCGACGTGGGGGTTGCGATGCGTGCGCCGGGCGCGGGTGCGTCGTGGCTGGTCGCGCAGTTCCCCGCGCCCCTGAAGGGGCGCTGCGCGTGACGCCCCTGAAAGGGGCGCGGGGAACTGCGCGAGCAACCCCCACGCACCCGCACCGACGACCAAGCGGCGACAACAACCCGTGAGATCTTCCGGAGCCCCGGCCCCCGTGCCGGGGCTTTCGTCGTTTTCGTGCACCTGGTGTCCAAAATATATCCCTGGATTCCGGCCCTCCGTCGGAAATTCCGGCTCATTGCAATAGAGTCACGGAACGGACGCCACTCGGCGGCGTTTCACGGGGATTAAGGCGGAGGTCGGTCATGCGTATTCCGGCGCACTCGGTATGCACAGCGATCCGGGACGACATCGTCGCGGGTGTCTACGAGCGCGGCAGCCGGCTCACCGAGGAACTCCTGGCCCGCCGCTACGGGGTCTCGCGCGTCCCCGTCCGTGAGGCCCTGCGCACCCTGGAGGCGGAGGGCTTCGTCGTGACGCGCCGGCACGCGGGCGCGTGCGTCGCCGAACCGACCGAGCAGGAGGCCGCCGACCTGCTGGAGATGCGCATGCTCCTGGAGCCGCTCGGCGCCTCCCGGGCCGCCCAGCGCCGCACCGAGGCGCACCTCAAGGTGCTGCGCGGACTGGTCCGGCTGGGGCAGGAGCGGGCCAGGCGGGGAAACAGTGAAGACCTGCGCTCCCTGGGCGGCTGGTTCCACGAGACGCTCGCCCAGGCCTCCGGCAGCCATGCCCTGACCTCCACGCTCACCCAGCTCCGGCACAAGATCGCCTGGATGTACACCGTGGAGACGCCCGCCAACCCCGTGGAGTCCTGGACGGAGCACGGCGCCATCGTGGACGCGGTGGCGCGCGGCGACGGCGAGCGGGCCCGGGCGGTCACGGCGCTGCACACCGAGCGCTCGATGGTCTCCCACCGGCTGCGCTTTTCCGGCAGCACGGAACGGGCGAACGGTGTGAGGACTTCGCAACACCCCGTAAACATGTCGGGCCTGCGGCATTAACACGCGCACCGTATACAAAGAGATGTTATTCGGCGGGGTCTGTTTTCGCTGCCCGAATTCACGCGCGCCGGGAATTCACGGTCGCGCTTCTTTCGTGTGCCCGCGGTAAAGCCGGGCGCCGGGGCCTTCGCAAACTCCCGGACGGGGCCGTCGTAAAACCGTGTGCGGCCCGGTCGTGAAGTCATGTGCGGCTGTCACGGAATTGCGGCACATGACGGGTGGCCCGGTCGGGTACGGGCCCCGGGTCGGGTGCGGCCCCCGGGTGGGGCGGCGGGGGAAACGGCGGGGCCGCGCCGACCCCCCGTGGGAGTGGCGCGGCCCCGGACGTGCGGGCGCCGGGCGCTCAGACGGTCTCGGGGAGCTCCTCGAGACCCTCGGCGACCAGCTTGGCCAGGCGGTCGAGGGCAGCGTCCGCGCCCTCGGCCTCGGAGGCGAGGACGATCTCCTCGCCGCCCTGGGCGCCCAGGCCCAGGACAGCCAGCATGGAGGCCGCGTTGACGGGGTTGCCCCCGGCCTTGGCGATCGTCATCGGGACGCCTGCGGCCGTGGCGGCTCGGACGAAGATGGAAGCGGGGCGGGCGTGGAGGCCCTCGGCCCAGCCGACGTTGACGCGGCGCTCAGCCATGTGATGCTGCCCTTCGGTGTTCAGGGTTGTCTAGACCAGTTTCCCATATCGTGAAGCATGCCCGGAGTGGACGTGAGTCCCCTCCGGGTGTGTCGTCGGACCGCGGCCTCGGCCCGACTTCCGTCCTCCACAGACTGCCTCGCGCCGTTGTCGGACGCGAGCCGTACTCTGGGGCCCATGCAGACCCCGGCGGACCCGCAGGACCGGCATGAGTACCCGTCCCACTGGGAGGCTGACGTGGTGCTGCGCGACGGGGGTACCGCGCGCATCCGGCCCATCACCGTTGATGACGCCGATCGCCTGGTCAGCTTCTACGAGCAGGTCTCGGACGAGTCGAAGTACTACCGCTTCTTCGCGCCCTACCCCAGGCTCTCCGCCAAGGACGTCCACCGCTTCACGCACCACGACTTTGTGGACAGGGTGGGACTCGCGGCCACCATCGGCGGCGAGTTCATCGCAACCGTACGCTATGACCGCATTGGCGCCGACGGGACGCCCGCCTCCGCGCCCGCGGACGAGGCCGAGGTCGCCTTCCTCGTCCAGGACGCCCACCAGGGCCGCGGCGTCGCCTCCGCCCTCCTGGAGCACATCGCGGCCGTCGCGCGCGAGCGCGGGATCCGTCGCTTCGCCGCCGAGGTGCTGCCCGCGAACAGCAAGATGATCAAGGTGTTCACGGACGCCGGCTACACCCAGCAGCGCAGCTTCGAGGACGGCGTCGTCCGTCTGGAGTTCGACCTGGAGCCCACGGACCGCTCGGTCGCCGTCCAGCGCGCGCGGGAGCAGCGCGCGGAGGCCCGCTCGGTACGACGGCTCCTCGCACCCGGTTCCGTGGCCGTGATCGGCGCCGGCCGCGCGCCCGGCGGGGTCGGCCGCAGCGTCCTCGACAACCTCCGGGGCGCCGGCTTCACCGGCCGCCTGCACGCCGTGAACCAGGCATTCCCGGACGACTTCAAGGAGATCGACGGGGTGCCGGCGCACCGCTCGGTGAGGGACATCGACGGCCCTGTCGACCTCGCGGTGGTCGCCGTACCCGCCGAGCACGTGCCCGAGGTCGTCACCGAGTGCGGCGAACACGGCGTCCAGGGGCTCGTCGTCCTCGCCGCCGGGTACGCGGAGAGCGGCCCCGACGGCCGTGAGAGCCAGCGCGCCCTCGTCCGGCAGGCGCGCACGTACGGCATGCGCATCATCGGCCCCAACGCCTTCGGGATCATCAACACCGCGGACGACGTCCGGCTGAACGCCTCCCTCGCACCCGAGATGCCCCGCCCCGGCCGGATCGGCCTGTTCGCCCAGTCCGGCGCCATCGGCATCGCCCTGCTGTCCCGGCTGCACCGGCGCGGCGGCGGCGTCACCGGCACCACGGGCGTCTCCACCTTCGTGTCGTCCGGCAACCGCGCGGACGTCTCCGGCAACGACGTCCTCCAGTACTGGTACGACGACCCCGAGACCGACGTCGTCCTCATGTACCTGGAGTCCATCGGCAACCCGCGCAAGTTCACGCGCCTCGCCCGGCGGACGGGGGCGGCGAAGCCGCTGGTCGTGGTGCAGGGCGCGGGCGCGCCGCCCGGCCACGCGGTACGGGCGACGCGGCTGCCGCACGCCACGGTGTCCGCGCTGCTGAGGCAGGCCGGGGTGATCCGCGTCGACACCATCACCGAGCTGGTCGACGCGGGGCTGCTGCTCGCGCGGCAGCCGCTGCCGGCCGGGCCGCGGGTGGCGATTCTCGGCAACTCGGAGTCGCTCGGGCTGCTCACGTACGACCGGTGCCTGGCCGAGGGGCTGCGGCCGGCCCGGCCGCTGGACCTGACGACGCGGGCGACCGCCGGGGACTTCCACCGGGCGCTGTCGCAGGCGCTGGCGGACGAGTCGTGCGACGCGGTGGTCGTCACGGCGATTCCGACCATCGGGGAGGGGGCCGTGGGGGACCCGGAGCTGGCGGAGGCGCTGCGGTCTGCCGCCGAAGAGGTTCCGGGGAAGCCGGTTCTCGTGGTGCACGTGGAGCTCGGGGGGCTGGCGGAGGCGCTCTCGGCTGCGGGCCGTACCGCACCTACGGCCGGTGCGATGGCACCCGGCGCTGGTGGCGGTGCCCACCCTCCCCCACTCTCGGCTTCGCTCGAGCGGGGGGACCCCCATCGCCCTGCGGAACGCCTGCCCACCCCAGTACAGACCGCAGTACAGGCGGCTGCCCAGCCCCCTAAGCCGCTCGCCCCTCAGGCCCCCCACCCTTACTCCCGTCTCATCCCCGCCTACCCCGCCGCCGAGCGGGCCGTCCGGGCGCTTGCCGAAGCGGTGAAGTACGGGCAGTGGCGGCGGGAGGCCGCCGATCCCGGGAAGGTGCCCGAGTACGACGACATCGACGAGCGGGGCGCCGCCGAGCTGATCGGCGGGCTGCTCGAACGCGGGGAGGGGCTCACCATCGGGGGCGAGGAGACCTGCCGGCTCCTCGGCAGGTACGGCATCGACGTGCACCGCGCGCTGCCCGCCCCCACCCCCGACGCCGCGGTCGGAGCCGCCCGCGACCTCGGCTATCCCGTCGCCCTCAAGGCCACCGCTCCCCATCTGCGCCACCGTGCCGACCTGGGCGGAGTGCGGCTCGACCTGGCGGACGAAGAGCAACTGCGCCGGGCGTACGACGAGTTGAGCGAGCTGTACGGGGCGCCCGAGGAGCTGCGGCCGGTGGTGCAGCGGATGGCGCCCCGGGGCGTGGACACCGTCGTACGGGCCGTGATCGACCCGGCCGCCGGGGCCGTGGTGTCCTTCGGCCTCGCGGGGGCCGCCTCGCAGCTGCTCGGGGACATGGCGCACCGGCTGGTTCCGGTCACCGACCGGGACGCCACCTCGCTGGTGCGTTCGATCCGGACCGCGCCCCTGCTGTTCGGCTGGCGCGGCTCCGCCCCCGTCGACACGCCCGCCCTGGAGGAGCTGCTGCTCAGGGTCTCCCGGCTGGTCGACGACCACCCCGAGGTCGTCGCGGTCACCCTGGAACCGGTCGTGGTCGCCCGGCAGGGCGTGAGCGTCCTGGGGGCCACCGTCCGCCTCGCGCCACCGCCGGCCCGTGACGATCTGGGCCCGCGCACACTGCCCGCCTACTGACCACCGGCCGACCGGGACGAACGCCCGCACCCGTCGGCGGCGTTCGACGCGGCCGCGCGCGACGGCGGCGGCGTCGGACGCGGCCGCGCGCGACTGGCCCGGGTCCCCTTGCCCACGGATTAGGATGGACGCCATGGCCAAGACCAGTACGACGACCCAGGGGCTGCGCGTCGCGATCGAGCGCAGCGGCTACTACCCGGCCCTCGTGGCCGAGGCGGTGGAGGCCGCCATCGGTGGTGAGCCGATCCGGTCGTACCTGGTCCACCAGGAGACGACGTTCGACCAGAACGAGGTGCGGCGGCATGTGACCGTGCTCGTCCTCACCGGCAACCGCTTCATCGTCAGCCACACCGACGAGCAGGCCGCCGACAGCACCTCCCCGACGCCGTACGCCACCACCTCGACCGAGTCGGTCAAGCTCGGCCGGATCTCGTCCGTCGTGGTCAGCCGGGTCGTGGCCAACCCGGAGCAGTACACGCCGGGCACCCTGCCCCGCGAGATCGTGCTGACCATCGGCTGGGGCGCCGTCTCCCGCATCGACCTGGAGCCCGCCGCCTGCGGCGACCCCAACTGCGAGGCCGACCACGGCTACACCGGCAACTCCACGGCGGACGACCTCAGCCTGCGGGTCAGCGAGGCCGGGGACGGCCCGGAGACGGTGCGCCAGGCGCTCGTCTTCGCACAGGCCATCTCCGAAGCGACCGCGGACGTCACCCGCTGATGGCTTACGCCGCCTGGGATCATCCGGAACCCCTCGCCCTCGGCTCCGCGCCGCTCCCCGAGTACGGCAGCGGCTCCCTCGCCGACCTGCTGCCCACCCTGGCCGCGGGCATGGCCGTGCCCGGAATGTCCGCGTCGATCACGGAGCTGACGCCCGCCGACCGCAACTGCGTCTTCCTGATCGACGGGCTCGGCTGGGAGCAGATCAAGGCCCATCCCGACGAGGCCCCCTTCCTCACCTCCCTGCTCGGCAGCTCGCGCGGCGGCACCGGACGGCCGATCACCGCCGGCTACCCGGCCACCACCGCGACCTCCCTCGCCTCCGTCGGCACCGGCCTGCCGCCCGGCGCCCACGGCCTGCCCGGCTACACGGTGCGCAATCCGGCCACCGGCCAGCTGATGAACCAGCTCCGCTGGCAGCCGTGGTCGGACCCGGCCGCCTGGCAGCCGTACCCCACCGTCTTCCAGCTCGCCGCCGACGCCGGGGTGCACTCCGCCCAGGTCTCCTCCCCGACCTTCCAGCACACCCCGCTCACCAAGGTCGCGCTGAGCGGCGGAACGTTTCACGGACGGCTGACCGGCGAGGAGCGCATGGACCTCGCGGCGGAGCAACTCGCCGCCGGCGACCGCTCCCTGGTCTACACGTACTACGCCGAGCTGGACGGCGCCGGGCACCGCTACGGCGTGGAGTCCGACACCTGGCGCGGCCAGCTGATGCATGTCGACCGGCTCGCCCAGCGCCTCGCCGAGCAGCTCCCGCCGCGCAGCGCCCTGTATGTCACCGCCGACCACGGCATGGTCGACATCCCGTTCGACGAGCAGCACCGCATCGACTTCGACGAGGACTGGGAGCTGAAGGCGGGCGTCGCCCTGCTCGGCGGCGAGGGCCGGGCCCGGCATGTCTACGCGGTGCCCGGCGCCTCGACCGACGTGCTGACCTGCTGGCGTGAGGTGCTCGGCGAACAGTTCTGGGTGGCCTCGCGGGACGAGGCGATCACGGCGGGCTGGTTCGGTCCGCCGGACCGGTTCGACGAGCGGGTGTACGACCGGATCGGCGACGTCGTCGCGGCCGCGCACGACGACGTCCTGATCATCGCCTCCGAGCGGGAGCCCAAGGAGTCGGCGATGGTCGGCAACCACGGCTCGATGACCCCCGCCGAGCAGCTTGTGCCGCTGCTCGAAGTACGCTCCTAGCGCCCTCGATCCCACCGCCCCCGAAAGGTGCTCAACTCCCCATGCCCGAGCTGGTGTTCTTCTCCGGAACGATGGACTGCGGGAAGTCGACGCTTGCTCTGCAGCGAATCTACAACCGGTCCGCAAGGGGTCTGCAGGGCGTGATCTTCACGCGCGACGACCGGGCGGGGGAGGGGAAGCTGTCCTCGCGGCTCGGTCTGGTGACGGATGCTGTCGAGGCGGCGCCGGAGATGGATCTGTACGCCTATGTCGTGGGTCGGATGTCGCAGGGCGACAAGGTCGACTATCTGATTGTGGACGAGGCGCAGTTTCTGGCGCCGGAGCAGATCGACCAGCTGGCGCGGGCCGTGGACGACCTGGGCCTCGATGTCTTCGCCTTCGGTATCACGACCGACTTTCGGACCAGGCTTTTCCCGGGCTCGCAGCGGCTGATCGAGCTGGCGGACCGGATCGAGACCCTTCAGGTCGAGGCGATGTGCTGGTGCGGGGCGCGTGCCACGCACAACGCCCGCACGGTGGGCGGCGAGATGGTCATGGAGGGTGAGCAGGTCGTCGTCGGTGACGTGAATCACCCCACCGCGGAAGTCGGCTACGAGGTGTTGTGCCGACGTCATCACCGCCGCCGCATGACGAGCGCTGCTGCGCGCGCCGGCGCGCTCTCGCCGGACGTCCTGCCGTTTGCCCCCTCCTGAGGCTCGGACCTGCCCGCAGCGCCGTTGACCGCGGCCATGGTGACCTGCACGGCTGCTGACAGCCGCGGTCCGGCGCCCGCCACCGCTGGAAGCGGCCTGTGCGCGGTCCGGGACCGGTGCCCGGCCGGCCGGGTCGCGGATGTGATCGGCTCAGCCGCCGCTCTTGCGCCGGAACGACCGCTGGTTCGCAGCCGGGCCGTGCGTCCCACGGACCTTCGACGCGTCGACGTTCGCAGCAAGGTCGGCGGCGTCCGCCTGCACACCGCGCTTGCGCGCCAGGGCTTCCCGGAACTTGCGCTTCAGGTCGTCCTGGCCGTCGCTGTCGGGCACCAGGGCGGACGTCTCGGGGTCGGTCGGCTCCGAACCTTCTTTGGATGCAGACTCTGCGGTCACGGCGACCTCCTGGGTTCGGGCAGTGGGAAGCACAGCTTGTCATGCCGGGCGCAGTGAGGTGCGCAAGCAACATCATCCTGTGCCGCCGCCACCTCCGCCGGATGACTGCCGCTTCAGCCCGTTGTTGCGCTGCCGGGCGGGCAGGCGTGGTTTCAAGCCATCTCTGAAGCGCTTGACCCTTCCGCCCAACAGGTGGCTTGACCTGTCTTCGTGCCGGTCGGGTAGGCCGGGGGGCGCACCCCGGCCTACCCGACCAAGTGGAGTTCACCCTGTTCGAGTCGGCGGACCGTGGTCTCACCTACGTGCTGCCGGTTCGAGACCTGGGCGCGGGCGCGAGGTTTCTGCCGCCTACACCGCCCGCGCCGTGAAGAAGCCGGTCATGGCAGTCGTCCCTGCCGCCGGAACGTCCTCGGGCGAGAGCCAGTCCGTGGCACCCGTCGTGGTCTCCCAGGCCGAGTGGCGGTCGGCGAGGGCTCCGATGAAGTCCTGGGCGAGCAGCGACGCTTCGTGGAGATCCTGGTCGGGGGTCTGGGCGCTGGCGCCGACTATCAGGCCGCGGACCTCGGCGGAGTGGCCGTAGCGGAAGGCGCCGTCGCCGCAGAGGTGGGGATCGGTGTGGACGGCCTCGCCGTAGTTGCGGCCGAGGCGGCGGTGGCCGGCGGCCTTCGCCGCCGCGTTCGGCAGGAAGCGATGGCCCTCGTCGCCGATGGTGATCGCGCCGAGTACGGCGTCCTCGTGCCGGACCCAGGGGTCGGCCGTCGGGTCCAACAGGACGAAGGCCATGGCCAGTCGGGGGTAAGGGTCCCGGGGCGCGGCGGCGGGGGAGGAGTGGTGGTGGCGCCAGATGCTCGCCGCGCGTCGCAGGCCGAGTTCGAGGAGGAGGGCGTCGAGGTCGGAGCCGGACAGCAGATAGCCGTAAGGGTTGTGGTGGTGGCGGGCGCGGACGTTGAGGCCGTCCGGGGATTCGGCCTCGGCGGGCCGTCCGAGAGGGCTGCGGGCGGGGGCGGGCGCGGTCACATGAACTCCTTCAACAGTATGACAAGTACGGGTAATTCGGGCCATGGGTCTGCTGTCCCGCCGGCGGGACAGCAGACCGCCCGAGCCCTCCGGGTCCGGAGCGCCGGAGGCCGAATCGGTGCGGTGGTATAGACCTTGCTGTGAGGCGGGGTCATGGTCAACATGGGCGGTGCCGGGCTCGTGAGAGCCGTGTCGATCGCTGGAGGTGGGGGATCCGTGGGTCGCAATGGGGCAGGGGTCAGGCTGAGCGGTGCGGTGATGGCGCACCCGAAGCGCTTGGAGGAGGCCCGTCGGCTGGCCGAGGCCGATCCGCAGGGACGCATCGTGGTGACCACGGACCCGGAGCCGGACGGACGGCCGACGGCACTGCGTACCGCCCTCGAGTCGTGGGGCTGTGTCGCGCCGGACGCCACGCACCACCTGGTGCTGCAGGACGACGTGGTGCTCGCCGAGGGCTTCTACCAGCACGCCGAACAGGCCGCGGCCGCCGCCCCCGCCGGTGAGGCGATCTCCTTCTACGGCGGCTGGGAGGCCCGCAACGGGGCGGTCGCCCGGCTCGCGGCGCTGACCGGGGCCACCTGGGCGTACACCCTCCAGGAGCATGTGCCGTGCCAGGCGCTGATGCTGCCCGCCGAACTGGCCCGGGAATACGGGGAGTTCCAGGAGAAGCACGGCGGCGGCTGGCCGTACGACGTGGTCGTGCAGCGGTTCCTGAACGAGCGCGGGGTGCCGGTCCGCTTCTGCACGCCGAGCACGGTGCAGCACGACGCGCTGCCGAGCCTCGCGGGCAACAGCTATCACGGCTTCCGGCAGGCGACCTGGTTCGACGCGGCGGTTCCCGAGGACGTCGGTGCGGGGGACTGCCCGCGGTTCGACGTGGTGCCGTTCTACCAGTACGGGGACGCGCGGTGTGCCGTGCGGAGAGCGGACACCGGCACCTGGGAGTACCTGGAGACCGAGCGCTGGCTGCGGCGGGCCGGGGCCCTCGACAGCGCTCTCGCGGCGTACGAGGGTGACGCGATCCGCGGCGTACGGGAGGAGCTCGGCGAGCGGATCGCCCGTGCCGTGTGGCTGACCGGATATGCGCTCGGGGTCGTGCTCGCGGACGCGGCCGAGCCCGACCGGCGCACCGCGGCAGCCGTGATGGAGACGCTGGGCCCCGGCGGGTTGTGCGAGGAGTACACCGCCGAGGAGCTCCTGGCGATGGCACCCGCCATCAGGGACCTCGCGCTCGCGGCGATGGACGAGGGGCGCCGGGCCGAGCACACGGGGCCGGTCGAAACCTCCGGCCCCTCGGTGCAACTGACCGGCGGGGACGGCGGGTTCGGGCGGCAGCTGGCCGGGACCCTCGGCGATCTGGGGCTCCGGGCGCGGTACGGAGACGGCGGTACGGACACGCGCGCGGAGTGCGCCGTCCACCTCGGCAGCGGCGACGGAACGGGGCTCGACGAGGCGCTGCGTGCGGCGCATGCGGCGGCGGCGGAGCGGTTCGTGTACGTCGGGTCCGCCGCCGTCTACCGGGGCAGCGGCCCCGGCGAGCAGACCGAGGACGCGGTGGGACCCGAGGCCCCCGAGGACGCCCTCGCCCGCGGCTGGTGGGAGGAGGAGCGGCGCTGCCGGGCGTGGGGCGAGGATGCCTCGATTCCCGTGCAGGTGCTGCGGATCGCCGATCCCGTCGGGCCGTACGCGCCCGCATCCACGGCCTGTGTGCGCTGGGTGGACCTGGCCTGGACGCGCCGCCCGCTACTGCTCGACTCGCACGGCGTGCACCAGATCCTGGACCACCGCGACCTCGCGGACGCCCTGCGTGTCGTGCTCGCCGCGCCGGCCGCCGAGGCCGTCCTCAACGTGGCCTCCGCCCGGCACGGCGAGGTGGAGCTCGCCGGGCTGCTCGCCGACGTGTCACGGCGTACGCCCTGGGAGTGGAGCCAGCAGCCGCTCTCCCCGCGCTGGTCCATGGCCACGGGCCTGATCGAGCGCGAGCTCGGTTGGCGGCCCACGGCCCCCGTCGTGGAAGCGATGCGCGCGCTCGCCCAGTGGTACGCCTGCGACATCCACGGCGACTACGATGAGACCGCCCTTACGGCCACCGGCTCCTGACCCTCCTCAACTCGCCAGCCGAAAGGTCTACTTGCATGTCTGCGATAGCCGGATGGGTCGACTTCGCCCGCACCTCCGGGGCCCACGACCCCATAGGCGTCATGACCTCGGCGCTCGCCGGGCGCGGTCCGGGCGGCGAAGGGGTGTGGCGGTCTGACCGTGCCGCACTCGGGCACCGGAGCACCTCGCCCGGCGGCGCACAGCCCCTGGCGAGCGGTGATGCCGCGGGCGGCCGCATCGTCGTCACGTACGCCGGACGCATCAGCAACAAGCAGGCTCTGCTCTCCCAACTGCCCTCTCTGGGGCGGGATTTCACCTCCGTTGATGATGCGGAGGCAGTGCTGCACGCATACCGGCAGTGGGGTGCGGGCTGCGTCGAGCGGATCGAGGGGACGTACGCCTTCGCCGTGTGGGACGAGCGGCGCGAGGAACTGCTGCTCGTACGCGACAGGATGGGTGTCAAACCGCTGTTCTACGCGCCGACCGCGCACGGCGTGCTGTTCGGCTCCGAGCCCAAGGCGATTCTCGCGCACCCCGAGTTCGCACCCGCCGTCGATGCCGGCGGGCTCCGCGACATCCTCTCCATCGCCCGCGTGCCGGGGCACGCCGTGTTCCGAGGCATGCGCGAGGTGCGGCCCGGCTGTGTGGTGCGGGTCGGGCGCGAGGGCGGGCCGAGCGAGCGGACGTACTGGGCACTGCGTGCCGGAGAGCACACCGACGGCCTGGACAAGACCGTCGCCACGGTGCGCGAGCTCCTGGAGACCGTCATCGGGGAACAGTTCGGGCCCGACGGCGAGCCGCCCGCCTCGCTGCTGTCCGGAGGGCTCGACTCCAGTTCGCTGACAGCGCTCGCCGCACGGACGGCGGGCACGCTCGGGACCGGTCCGGTCCGCAGCCTCGCGGTCAATGACCAGGCCGCGGACGGCACTTCGGGCAATGAGGACCACCTCTACGCCCGAGTGATGGCCGAGCACGCCGGTACGGACCACCACGAGATCTCCCTCGCCGGCCTCGACCTGCTCGACCCGCGGCTGCGCTCCGACGTCCTGGCCGCCTACGACATCCCGATCAACAAGGGCGACCAGTACGCCTCGCTGCTCAGCCTGTTCCGGGCCGCCCGCGCGCACGCGCCCGTCGCGCTCTCCGGAGAACTCGGCGACGACGTGTTCGCGGGCTACAACTGGCAGCGCTTCGACCGCTGGGTGCACTCCGACACCTTCCCCTGGGTGGCGGAAGGCCGCGCCCGCTTCGACGGCATGGACACCGTCTTCGACGCCGGACTGCTCGCGACCCTGGACCTGGCCACGTACGAGAAGGACTGCCACCGCGACGCGATCGCCGAGCTCGGCGCCCGGGAGGTCGTCGCCGACCCGGCAGAGGCACGGCACCGCGAGGTCACCTACCTCGCCCTGACCCGGCACTCGCGTGTGCTCTTCGACCGGCTCGACCGGCTCGGCATGGCCGCGGGCCTGGACATCCGGGTGCCGTTCGCCGACCCCCGGCTGCTCGCGTACGCCTTCGACATCCCCTGGTCGATGAAGTCGCACGACGGCCGTGAGAAGAGCGTGCTGCGCGCCGCCCTGCGCGACGTACTGCCCGAAGAGGTCGCGATGCGCGTCAAGACGCCCTACCCGAATCTGCGGGATGCCGCCTACGACCGTGTCCTTCGGGAGCGGCTCGCCGCCGTCGTACGCGCCGGGGACAGCCCGGTCCTGCCGCTGCTGTCGGACGGCCTGCGGCAGTCGCCCGACCTGACCGGGGTCGGCCGGGCCGTCCTGGAGACGGCGCTGCAGCTGGACGACTGGCTGCGGACGTACGGCGTCCGGGTGGAGGTCTGAGATGACCGACGTCGCGGCCACCGCGTCGGCCGCCCGACCACCGCTGTGGACCCGCAACTTCACGTTCTACTTCACGGCCCGGATCGCCTCGCTGCTCGGCGACGCGATGCTGCCCGTCGCGCTGTCGGTCGCGATGCTGGCGCTCGGGTACGGAGTGAGCGCCGTCGGGTACGCCCTGGGCGCCTGGATGGGCGCGTTCGCGCTGTTCGTGGTGTTCGGCGGCGTCCTCGCCGACCAGATCCACCCCCGGCCGCTGATGATCACGGCGGACGCCGTCCGGTGCGGCCTGATCGGTGCGACGGCCTTCGCCTTCGCGACCGGGCGGCCCGAACTGTGGTTCATCATCGGGGTGACGGCGCTCGGCGGGCTCGCCACCGCGATGTTCCAGCCGGGTGTGAACGGCCTGGTCCCGCAGGTCGCCGCCGACCCCCAGAAGGCCAACGGCGTCCTGCGGGTCGCCCAGGGCATCTCCACCATGGCGGGGCCCGCCCTCGCCGGACTGCTGGTCGCGGCGGCCTCGCCGGCCTGGGCGTTCGCGGCGACCGCCGGCACCTTCGCGGCCAGCGGTCTGAGCCTGTTCGCACTGCGCCTCGGCACCTACGCCATCGACCGTTCGGCCTCCACGCTGCAGAACCTCAAGACCGGATGGCACGAGTTCCGGTCCAGGTCCTGGCTGTGGTCGGTCATCCTGATCTGGTGGGTGCTCGGCGTGTTCGTCTGGGGCCCGGTGGTGCCGCTCGGCGCTGCCTCGGTCACCGGGGCCCACGGGAGCGCCGCGTTCGGTTACGCGGAGGGCGCGTTCGGTGCCGGGTGTGTGCTCGGTGGCCTTGTCGCGATCCTGATCCGGCCGGCCCGCCCGCTGTTCGGCGGGGCGGTCGCGATGTTCCTGTTCCCGGTGATGCCGCTTGCCGCGGGCCTCGCCCCGGACCTCCCACTGCCGGTGCTGCTCCTCGGCTACGCGGTCAGCGGCACCGGCTGGGCGTTCTGGGGTGTGCAGTGGGCGACCACCGTGCAGACCCAGATCCCGCAGGACCGGCTCAACCGGGTCTCCGCGTACGAGATCGCCGGCTCGATCCTCGCCGTCCCGCTCGGCCAGGTGATCGCCGGGCCGGCCAGCTCGGTCGCGGGCGTCCATGAACTGCTGCTGCTCGCCGCCCTGGTCAGCACGGGGTGTGCTGCGGCGCTCATCGCCACGGCCCCGATCCGGCGGCTGCGGCGTGTGACGTCCGGGGCTGGCGTCGAGTCCGCCCCGGTTCTGGAGCAGCCCGCCGAATCCCGGTAAGGCATTTCGCACTGCCGTCCGCCCCGTTCCGCAGCACGCGGGGGGGCGCACTCGGCACGGCCTTCCGCGGCCGCCAGTCCAGTTACGAGTCCAACGACCCTTCCAGCCACCACCGAAGGACAGGAACATGCCCCAGCTGTACCGCATGACGGTGATCGGGAGCGGATACCTCGGCATCACCCATGCCGCCTGTATGGCCGAGATGGGACACCAGGTCCTCGCCCTCGACATCGACAAGGAGAAGGTCGCCCGTCTGAATGCGGCCGAACTCCCCATCCATGAAAAGGATCTGGGCGACCTTCTGGAGCGCGGCGTGGCATCGGGCCGGCTTCGCTTCACCACCTCCTACGAGGAGGCCGGGGCATTCGGCGACGTGCACTTCCTGTGCCTCGGCACGCCGCAGCGTGCCGACGGCTTCGCGGCCGATCTGTCGCAACTCGATGCGGCGGTCGATTCCCTCGCCCCCCATCTCGTACGGGAATGTCTCGTCGTCGGGAAATCCACCGTGCCCGTGGGCACCGCGGAAAGGCTCGCCGCCCGCATCGCGCAGAAGGCGCCCGTGGGCGCCGGGGCGGAGCTCGCCTGGAATCCGGAATTCCTGCGCGAGGGATTCGCGGTGGCGGACACGCTGCGCCCCGACCGCATCGTGCTCGGCGTAAGGAGCGGGCAGGCCGAACGCATACTCCGCGAGGTGTACGCGCCCCTGGACTCGAATTCCCCGGAGCGGGAAATCCCTTACGTCGTAGCGGATTTCGCGACCGCGGAACTGGTGAAGAGCGCCGCCAACGCCTTTCTCGCCACCAAGATCTCGTACATCAACGCCATGGCGGAGCTCTGCGAATCGGCGGGCGCGGACGTCGTCCCGCTCGCCGCGGCGCTCGGCCTCGACGAGCGGATCGGCGGACGGTTCCTGCGGCCCGGGCTCGGCTTCGGCGGGGGGTGCCTGCCGAAGGACATCCGGGCGCTGTGGACGCGGGCCGAGGAGTTGGGCGCCGGGCAGGCCCTGGGCTTTCTGCGCGAGGTGGACGCGATCAATCTGCGCCGCCGGGAACGGGTGGTGGAGCTCGCCCGGGAGCTGGCCGGGGGCACCCTCGACGGGCGCAAGGTGGCGGTGCTCGGTGCGGCGTTCAAGCCGGACTCCGACGACATCCGGGACTCGCCCGCGCTGGCCGTGGCGCTCGCCCTGGAGCGGCAGGGCGCGGAGGTGTCCGTGCACGACCCGGTCGCGCTCGACCATGTGCGCAAGGCGTACCCCACACTGAACTGCGCCGCTTCGGCGCCGACGGCAGCGCAGGACGCGCAGGTGGTGCTACTGCTCACGGAGTGGCATCAGTACGCGCGGCTGCGGCCCGACGACCTGGACGCGGTCGTCGCCGAGCGGCGGATCGTGGACGCCCGGCATGCCCTCGACGGGGACGCGTGGCGCGCGGCCGGGTGGGCGTACCGGGCCCTGGGGCGGCCTTGAGCGCAAGGACCCGGCCCGGGCGAGGGTTTCACCGGATCGACCGCGCCCAGTTGGTCCATACCTTGTTGCGAGGCGGCGCGGACACCATGATCGGAACGAGTCGATCAAGGAGGTTGAATGCGAAGCCCTGCTGATCTCAGGCGCGTTGAGGAAGTCCCCGGCCGACCGGCGAGGGGGTCTTCGCCCGCCCGCCCCACACCCACCGCCATGACCGGAATCCGCCAGGGCCGCGCCCCGGCCGGTGCTCCGCCGCTGGGCACGGACCGGACCTCGCTGCGATTGCCCGCCCGGCTGCCCCTGGACGACTGGCTGCACATCGGCCACACCCTCAGGGAGGCTGCCGACTCCGCGGCCTGGTGGCTGGGCGACTGGCTGGTCTACGGCCAGGACCGTTTCCCCGAGCGGTACCGGCACGCCATCGACGGCACCGCCCTCGACTACCAGACCCTGCGCAACTACGCCTGGATTGCGCGCAAGTTCCCGCCGGGCCGCCGCCGGGCGGGCCTGAGCATGCAGCACCACGCGGAAGTCGCCGCCCTGCCGTCGGCTCTCCAGGATCTCTGGCTCGACCGTGCCGCGGCGATGACCTGGTCCCGCAACGAACTGCGCCGTCGTATCCGGGCCGGGGCCGTTTCCCCGTCCCCTGCCCGGAAATCCGCGCCGGAGGGGGAGGCGGAAAAGTCGGAACCGGCGGAATTGCGGCTCCCGGTCTCCGTGGAACGCCACCGCCGATGGGAGGCCGCCGCCGAGCGCGCCGAGCGCGACCTCTCCGACTGGATATTCGGGGCTCTCGATGCCGCTGCCGATCTCAACCGGCCGGCAGACCAAGGTCATTGACCATATCGAGGCCCTCTCACTACGTTTTCACCATCCTCTGAAGCAGCCAGTGGCAGCTCCCGCCGCATCCGCGGCCCCAACTGTCATTGCTCTGCCATGTCGGAAAGCAATGTTGGTTCACGCTCGAATGAGAGGCAGGTGTTACACGGTGACGACGGACACCGGAAACGATCGGGCACGAGTATTCAAGGAGGACGGTTTCACGGCGGTCGGCCGACTTCTCACCGGGGACGAGGTCGAGACGTACCGCGAGATCTACGACCGGTTCCTCAACGGCGAGATCGAGAGCGGCGACAAGCGCTCCGACCTCGGCAGCCATGTGGGGGAGCGGGACGGTGGCGGGGAGAACATCACCCAGATCATGTGGCCGTCCGCCCTCCATCCGGCGCTGCGCGAGATGCCGCTGCACGAGCGCGCCCTGGCGATGGCCCGCGAACTCATCGGCCAGGACGCGGTGCTGGACTTCGACATGCTGATCCACAAGGACCCGCACTCCGGCGTCGCCACACCATGGCATCAGGACATGGCGTACTGGGTCGATCTTCCGGACACCCGCGCCGTGTCGATCTGGATCGCCCTCGACGATGCCACGCTCGACAACGGCTGCATGTGGTACGTCCGCGGCTCCCACGAGCTCCCGCTGCGAACGCACCGCCCCACCAGCGACGGGCGCAACATCGAGTGCGACTGCTCGGAGGACGAGCCCGGCGCGACCGCTGTGCCACTGCCCGCCGGACACGGCGTCGCGCATGCCGGCGGCACGCTGCACTCCTCCCGCGGCAACACGACGGACCACACCCGGCGCGCGTACATCCTCAACTACCGCCCGGCCGCGATGGTCGAGTTCGAGCGGGCTCAGGGCGCCGACCACGGGCTGAACGAGAACGTCCGCAAGGTCCGCAACTCGGATGCGGCGACGGCCTGAGCGCATGGTCTGAGCGCGTGACCCGAGGTTCCATGCCCGGCGTGAACGCGGGGCATGGAACCCGGCGTTTCCCACAACGCCCGCACGGTCGACGGCGAGATGGTCGTCGAGGGTGCCGAGCGCTACGACGCGGGCGGCTGCCCTGTCGCCCGACGTTCTGCCGGTCACGCGGGGCCGCCCGCCGGCCACCGACGGCGTTTCGCGTGCCGCCAACCACCTCTGCGTTCCCTGGATTTAACCCACGACATCTTGGCGATCCGGCATCTACACGCGTAACTTGAGCCCGCCTCCCCCCACACGCCCGGTTCAAGCGCCGCCCGTCCGCGGTGTGTTGAAGCATCCGACGTCCGAGGAGACCGCCAGCGTGTCCAGACCCGCAGGGAGCAGATCCCGTATGCGCCGCGCCGCCTACCCGCTGATTTCCGTGAGCGTGGCGAGCGCCTTCGCGATGACCGCCCTTCCCGCCGCGTACGCCACGCCGTCCGCCACGGCGGTGATCGCCGAGGTGTACGGCGGTGGCGGCAACTCCGGCGCGACCCTGACCCGGGACTTCGTCGAGCTCGGCAACGCCGGGTCCGCGGCCTACGACCTGGCCGGCTACAGCGTGCAGTACCTGCCCGGTTCGCCGTCGGCGTCCTCGCAGTGGCAGGTGACCGCGCTCAGCGGCTCGGTCGCGCCGGGCGGCCGATTCCTGGTCGCCGAGTCGCAGGGCAGCGGCGGTACGACGGCCCTGCCGACCCCGGACGCGACCGGCACGATCGCGATGAGCGCGACCACCGGCACCCTCGCCCTCGTCTCCGGTACCACCGCGCTGACCTGCAAGACCGCCGCCGACTGCGCGGCCGACAGCCGCATCGTCGATCTGGTCGGCTACGGCACCGCGGTGGTCCGCGAGGGCAGCGGCCCGGTCACCGGCGCCTCCAACACCGCCTCCGTGGCGCGGGCCGGCGCCCTGGCCGACACCGACGACAACGCGGCGGACCTCACCGCCGGCACCCCTTCCCCGGTCAACTCGGCCGGTCAGAACCCGGGTTCGGGCGACGGGGACGGCGGGGGCGGCGACGACCCGACCCAGCCGGGCACCGTGCGCATCCACGACATCCAGGGCACCACCCGCAAGTCCCCGCTCGCCGGGCAGACCGTCGCCAAGGTGCCGGGCATCGTCACCGGCGTCCGTACGACCGGCTCCAAGGGCTACTGGATCCAGGACCCGACGCCCGACGCCGACCCGCGCACCAGCGAGGGCGTCTTCGTCTACACCGGCTCGGCCACCCCCACCGTGGCGGTCGGCGACTCGGTACTGGTCAGCGGCAAGGTCAGCGAGTACTACCCGAGCAGCACCAGCCAGTCGGTCACCGAGCTCGACGGCCCGACCGCGACCGTACTCTCCGGCGGCAACGCGCTGCCCGCCCCCGTCGCCCTGGACGCGGCCTCCGTACCGGACGCGTACATCCCCACCGCCGACGGCGGCAGCATCGAGTCGCTCGCACTCCAGCCGACCGTCTACGCCCAGGACTTCTACGAGTCCCTGGAAGGCATGCGGACGACGTTCGCCGACGCCCGCGTGGTCGGCGCGAGCGACGCGTACGGCGAACTCTGGGTGACCGTCAAGCCCGACGAGAACCCGACCACCCGCGGCGGCACCCTCTACTCCTCCTACGACCAGCCCAACACCGGCCGTATCGAGGTGATGTCCCTCGACACCACCAGTGCCTTCCCGGCGGCCGATGTGGGTGACGAACTGTCCGGCACCACCACCGGCCCGCTCGACTACTCCACCTACGGCGGCTACAACGTCCAGGCCACCCAGCTCGGCACGCTGGTCGCGGGCGGCCTGAAGCGGGAGGTGACCCGCAGGCAGAAGGGCGACGAGCTCGCGGTCGCCACGTACAACGTGGAGAACCTGGACGCGCTGGACGACCAGGAGAAGTTCGACCGGCTCGCCGAGGGCGTCGCGGTCAACCTCAACTCGCCCGACATCGTCGCCCTGGAGGAGATCCAGGACGACAACGGCGCGACGGACGACGGCACCGTCACCTCCGAGGCGACCCTGAAGCGGTTCACCGACGCCATCCGCGCGGCCGGCGGCCCGCGTTACTCCTGGCGCTACATCGCGCCCGAGAACGACCAGGACGGCGGCGAGCCCGGCGGCAACATCCGCCAGGTCTTCCTCTTCAACCCCAAGCGGGTCTCCTTCACCGACCGGTCCGGCGGCGACGCCACCACGGGCACGAGTGTCGTCAAGACCCGCAAGGGCGCCCGACTCACCTACTCGCCGGGCCGGATCGACCCGACCAGCGACGCCTGGGACGACAGCCGCAAGCCGCTGGTGGGCGAGTTCGTCTTCCAGGGCCAGACCGTCTTCGTCGTCGCCAACCACTTCGTCTCCAAGGGCGGCGACCAGCCCCTGCACGGCCGCTACCAGCCGCCGGCCCGCAGCTCGGAGACCCAGCGCGCGGCCCAGGCCACCGAGGTCAACACGTTCGTCAAGTCGCTGCTCGCGGCGGACAAGGACGCCAAGGCCGTCGTCCTCGGCGACCTGAACGACTACGAGTTCTCGCAGACGGTGACCGGGATGACGGACGGCGGTGTCCTGACCCCGCTGATCACCACCCTTCCGGCCGCCGAGCGCTACACCTACGTGTACGACGGCAACTCGCAGACCCTGGACCACATCCTGACCAGCCCGGCGGTGACCCGCTTCGACTACGACGTGGTGCACATCAACGCCGAGTTCGCCGACCAGGCCAGCGACCACGACCCGCAGATCGTACGGATCGACGTCAGCAAGTGCCGTAAGCACTGACCGGCACCCAGCCGCGTGGGACGGCGCGCCACCCGCACCGTCCCACGCCGAAGCCCGGCGACGGGTCAGTGCGGGCTCTGGATCACCGAGAAGACCGCGCCCTCCGGGTCGGCCACCGTCGCGACCCGCCCGTGTGCGCTGTCCCGGGCCGGCTTCAGCACCTGCCCGCCCAGCTCTGCGACCTCCCGCAGGGCCGCCTCCGCGTCGGCCACCTCGAAGTACGTCAGCCAGTGCGGCCCCCGGTCCCGGGGCAGCGAGAGGCCGACGCCGTGGATGCCGGCCACCGGGCGGCCCCCGACGTGCAGGGTCACGTAGTCGAAGTCGGCGGACATCACCGGCTCCTCCTCGTAACCGAACACCGTCTCGTAGAACTTCGCGACGCTCGAAGTCTCGAAGGTGAGCAGCTCGTCCCAGACGGGCGTGCCGGGGACACCGGTCAGGGCCGTGCCGAGGTGGGCCGATCCCTGCCAGATCCCGAACACCGCGCCCGAGGGGTCGGAGGCGATGGCCATCCGCCCGGCCTCCGCCGCGTCCAGCGGGCCCACGCCCACCGTGCCGCCGCACAGCCGGGCCGTCTCGGCCGTCAGGTCCACGTCGTCCGAGGCGAAGTACGGCGTCCAGGCGATCGGCAGATGCAGGTCCGGCGGCAACTGCCCGATGCCCGCGACCTCCCGCCCGTCGAGCAGGGCCCGGACATAGGGGCCGAGCTGCTGGGGTCCGGGCTCGAACTCCCAACCGAACAGGGCTTCGTAGAACTCCTCGGTCGTGGTCAAGCCGTGCACCATCAGACTCACCCAGCAGGGGGTGCCGGGCGCGCGCCGAGCGTGCGTGTCGCCGTTCGGGCCGGCCGCTCCCCGTACCTCGGTCATCGTCTCTCTCTCCTCGGCCCCTCGCGGTGGCCGTGTCGCTTCCGCTCTCCGGACCGGTTGTGCCGCAGCCGCGGACACGCCCCGTGCCGATGCTCGCACCCTCCGTGTCGCCTTGCGTCCACGGCCGTGGGGCGGCTTCGCCGCGAGGATGCCTGATCTGCCGTTTCTGGCCCGTTTCCGGTCGATTGCCGTCGGGTGTCCATCAGCTGTACAGCATGTGCCCGATCCCGTACGCCCGGTGATCGAGCCTGTCCGGCCGAGCAGAGTAGTCGTACCTGGACGATGCGGCCACCCCTGGCGTAAGGATGGGGCCATGGAAGCCATCATCACCGCAACCGAACTCGCCGACGACCTGAGCGGGTCGACCCCGCCCGTCCTGCTGGACGTCCGCTGGCAGCTGACCCCGCCCGGCACACCGCCCTTCGACGGCCGGGCGGCCTACGCGGCCGGGCATCTGCCGGGCGCCGTCTATGTGCACCTCGACGGCGAACTGGCCTCGCCGCCCGGCGAGAACGGCCGGCATCCGCTGCCCGACCTGGCCGTCTTCGGTGCGGCGATGCGCCGCGCGGGGGTGTCGGCGGGCCGGCCGGTCGTCGTGTACGACGGCGGACAGGGCTGGGCGGCGGCGCGCGCCTGGTGGCTGCTGCGCTGGACGGGTCACCCGGACGTGCGGGTCCTCGACGGCGGGTTGCCGTCCTGGGAGGGCGCTCTTTCGACTGACGTGACCGAACCGGCCGAGGGCGACTTCGAACCGGCCGCGGGTGCGGGGCAGTTGCTCGACGCGGACGGGGCGGCGGCGCTGGCCCGCTCGGGTGTGCTGTTCGACGCCCGCGCGGGGGAGCGGTACCGGGGTGACGTGGAGCCGATCGACCGGGTCGGCGGCCACATCCCGGGCGCCGTGTCGGCGCCGACCACCGAGAACGTCGGCCCGGACGGCCGCTTCCTGTCCGGCGCCGAACTCCGCGACCGCTTCAAGGGCCTGGGCGCCTCCGAGGGGGCCGAGGTGGGCGTGTACTGCGGTTCGGGCGTCTCCGGTGCTCACGAGGTGCTGGCGCTGGCCGTCGCGGGCATTCCGGCGGCGCTGTACGTCGGTTCGTGGTCGGAGTGGTCCGCCGATCCGTCCCGTCCGGTGGCGGTCGGCCCGGACCCGCAGTAGCGCAGCGGCGGGCATCGGACGGAGGGGACACGCACGCGTGTCCCCTCCGTCCGATGCCCGCTTCGGCCGCTTACTCCTGCTTCTTGCGCCGCGTCCCGAAGACGATCTCGTCCCAGCTCGGTACGGCGGCCCGGCGGCCGGGGCGGACGCCGTCGGCCTCGGCCTGGCGGTCGGTGGCGCCGATCAGCCGGTCGCGGTGGCTGCCGACGGAGCGGGGCATGAGGACGTCCGCGTAGGCGGAGCCGGCCGAGGCCGCCGGGGCCGGGGGCTCCTCCGCCGCCGGTTCCGGGGCGGGCTCCTCCGGGACCTCCACAGGGCGCTCCGGGACCACCATGTCGCCCCGGAAGCTCGGCACCGCCTCCAGCAGGCTGGTCAGCGAGTCCCGTTCGCCGGTGCTCTCCTCGGCCGGTTCGGACGACTGCGCGGGCAGGCTCGGCCGCTCGCGGTCCCGGTCGCCGGAACGGTCCAGCGGGCGGTCGCGCGGCAGCCGCGCGATGCGCGGCACGAACGGAAAGCTGGGCTCCGGTACGGCGAGGTCGTCGGACTCGCCGATCAGCGAGCGCGCCTCGTCGTCGACCGCCTGGACGAGCCGCCGGGGCGGGTCGTAGGTCCAGCTCGCCGAGTGCGGTTCGCCCGCGACCCGGTAGACGAGCAGGACCTCCCAGGTGCCGTCGTCGCGGCGCCAGGAGTCCCACTGGACGGTGTCCTTCTCGGCGCCGCGCAGCACCAGCCGCTCCTGCACGGCCTCGCCGAGCAGCGGTCCGGAGTTCTCGCCGGGCCGGCGGACGGGCGTCTTGCGGGCCCGCTCGGCCATGAAGGCGCGCTCGGCCAGTACCGGACCCTCGAAGCGCCGCACCCGGTCGACGGGGATCCCGGCGAGCTGGGCGACCTCTTCCGCGGTCGCGCCCGCCCGTATCCGCGCCTGGATGTCTCGCGGCCGGAGATGGCTCTCGACCTCGATCTCGATCTGGCCGAGCCGGGGCCGGTCGCCGCGCACGGCGGCACGGAGCCGTTCGTCGATCGGAAGGGTGTACTCCGTAGAGTCGGCAGCCTTGAGCACCAGCCGTGTGCCGTCATTGGAGACGGCCACGACACGCAGTTCGGGCATGGGGACCTCCCGGGTGGTGCCTGCCGACGTCACGTGCGTCGCTGCTTCCGCTAGTCGAGTGTGGCCTGCCCGGGTGCAGCCTGCCACAACCTTGCCGAGTTGCCCGGCGTGTCGGGCGTGAGCCCGGGGCCGCCGTTATGGCACGGTTACCTATTCGCAACGCTAAGTGACCAAAGCTGTCACCCTGTGCAACTAGCCCCCTCCCGGCGGTCCTGCAAGGCCTCGGACACCCCGGCGGGAGACCGGACCCAGGGCTCGCAACAGTACTCCATTCGGGCCACGTGCGTGGATTGGCGCGCCGCCCAACTTCTGGCAACAACCACTCCCCGGCCGTTGTTTGCCCATCTCGGGCGATCTTGAACGTGGCGTACTTCACGCAATCCTCGGAAACGGAACTAATGGTTTCGTCCGTACGTCCCTTTCCTGTGCAGTCGATCGAACAAGTGCGGGAAGGGTGGGCGGGGTTGGGAATGCGCGAAAGGCCCGGTTCTGGTGACCGGGCCGGTGCGGGGCAGCAGGCGAAGGGGAGTTCGGAGCCGGGCGGCTCCTCGGCTACTGACCCAGAACCCTTCGCAGGTAGTCGTTCTGGAACAGCCGGTCCGGATCGAGCCGGTCCCGCAGCGCCGTGAACTCACCGAAGCGCGGGTAGACCTCGGCGAAGTAGCCGGCGTCCCGGGTGTGCACCTTGCCCCAGTGCGGGCGGCCCTCGTGCGCGGTGAAGATGCGCTCGGCGGCGGTGAAGTACGCCTGGTACGGCGTGCCCCGGAACATGTGCACGGCGATGTACGCGCTGTCCCGGGCGGACGCGGTGGACAGGGCGATGTCGTCGGCGGGGGCGGTGCGGACCTCGACCGGGTAGCTGATCCTGAGGTCCGAACGGTCGACCATGGCCTTGAGTTCCCGCAACGTGTCCGCCAGGGCCGCGCGCGGGACGGCGTACTCCATCTCGACGAACCGCACCCGGCGGGGCGAGGTGAAGACCTTGTAAGGGATGTCCGTGTAGGTCCGTGCGGACCAGGCCCGGGTGGATATCCGGGCGATGGACGGAATGGTCGCGGGCACCGCGCGGCCGAGCATGTTCACCGCCTGCCAGAGGCCGTTGGCGACGAACTCGTCGTCGAACCAGCCGGACAGCTGGCCGACCGGCTGGGCCGGTCCGGCGCTGCGGTTGTTGCGCTTGGTGTTGGTCGACGTGGTGTGCGGGAACCAGTAGAACTCGAAGTGCTCGTTCTCCGTGCTGTGTTGGTCGAACTCGGACAACACCCGGTCGAAGGTCATCGGTTCCTCGCGGGCCGTGAGGAGGAAGACCGGTTCCACCGCGAAGGTGATCGCGGTGACGATGCCCAGGGCGCCCAGGCCGACCCGCGCGGCCGCGAAGACCTCCGGGTTCTCCTTCTCCGAGCAGGTGAGCACCGAGCCGTCGGCGGTGACCAGTTCGAGTTCCCTGATCTGTGCGGCGAGCGAGGCGGACTCGCGGCCGGTGCCGTGGGTACCGGTGCTGGTGGCTCCGGAGACCGTCTGCTCCATGATGTCGCCCATGTTGGTCAGCGACAGGCCCTCGCGGGCCAGGGCCACATTGAGTCTCTTGAGCGGGGTGCCGGCCTCGACCGTGACGGTCATGGCTTTGCGGTCGATGTTGCGGATGCCCGTCAACAGTTGAGGGCGGATCGAGACACCGTCGGTCGCGGCGATCGCGGTGAAGGAGTGGCCGCTGCCGACGGCCTTCACCTTCAGGCCGTCCTCCGCCGCCTGTCGTACGGCTGCCGCCAGCTCGTCCACGGAGGCGGGCGTGACCTCCCGCGCGGGGCGGACGGTGACATTCCCTCCCCAGTTACGCCACGTGCCGCTCTTCCCGCTCGCTGTACTGCTCAACGGTGCCTCCCCGACCCGTGACCGGCCTGCTGAGCCGGCGGTACCCGAGGAAACCGACCGCGACCGCGACGGCCCCGGCAACGGCCGGAACCCCGTACCCCGCACGGGCGCCGGCCGCGTCGATCACCCAGCCGGCGACCGAGGAGCCGAGCGCCACCCCGACCGCGAGGCCGGTGCTCACCCAGGTCATGCCCTCGGTGAGTTTCGCGCGAGGTACGTGCTTTTCGATGAGGGACATCGTCGTGATCATCGTCGGCGCGATGGACAGGCCCGCAACGAACAGCGCCACGGCCAGAAGCGGCAAGTTTCCGACCAGTAGGAGGGGGATCATACTCACGGCCATCGCGCATATGCCCAGCAGCCACCTGCGTTCCGGCTTCCCCCCGAAACGCATGAGCCCGAAGACCGCTCCGGCGACGCAGGAACCCGCCGCGTACAGCGCCAGAACGACGCTGGAGGCGGCCTTGTGGCCCTGTTCGTCGGCGAAGGCGACGGTCACCACGTCGACCGCCCCGAAGATGGCTCCGGTGGCCACGAAGGTCGCCACCAGCACCTGGAGACCGGGCGCGCGCAGCGCCGAACCGCCGCCGTGGTGACCGCGCGGGTGCGGCTCGGGCTCGGTGGCCCGCTGGGCGGTCAGCCAGAAGACGCCGGCGGCGAGGAAGCCGGCGGCCAGCAGCGGGCCCGCCTCCGGGAACCAGGTCGTGGACAGGCCGATGGAGAGGATCGGCCCGAAGATGAAGCACACCTCGTCGACGACGGACTCGAACGAGTAGGCGGTGTGCAGCTGCGGGGTACCCCGGTAGAGGGCGGCCCAGCGGGCCCGGATCATCGCGCCCAGGCTCGGCACCGCGCCGATCCCGGCGGCGCACCCGAACAGCACCCAGTCCGGCCCCCCGAGGTGCGCGGCCAGCAGCAGCCCGGCCGCCGCGGCGAGCGCGAGCAGGGTCGCGGGGCGCAGGACGCGGCGCTGGCCGTGCCGGTCGACCAGCCGGGACACCTGCGGCCCGATCGCCGCGGCGGACAGCGCCATGGTGGCCGACAGCGCGCCCGCGAGCCCGTACCGCCCGCTGAGCTGGGAGATCATCGTGACCACGCCGATGCCCATCATGGACAGCGGCATCCGGCCGACGAAGCCCGCGGCGGAGAAGCCCTTGCTGCCGGGGGCGGCGAACAGGGCGCGATAGGGGCTGGGCACGGGGGTCTCCGACGGCTGTGCTGGGTAAGGCGCGATTGCGGCTGATACAGCTTACGAGTGAGGTAGCCGTGTTGCACCCGCTGGGTACCGGGGATAAACCTCCCGAATCCGACTCTTCATGCTCCTGTTTCCGGGCTGTCAGCGCCGGGTGGCAGGATCGGCTCATGTCAGACGCGCTCGATGCCACCCCCTACGACGCCCTGCTCCTGCTCTCCTTCGGCGGCCCGGAAGGCCCGGACGACGTGGTTCCGTTCCTGGAGAACGTGACGCGCGGGCGCGGTATCCCGACCGAACGTCTCAAGGAGGTCGGGCAGCACTACTTCCTGTTCGGCGGGGTCAGCCCGATCAACGACCAGAACCGCGCCCTGCTGGACGCCCTGCGCAAGGACTTCGCCGAGCACGGCCTGGACCTGCCGATCTACTGGGGCAACCGCAACTGGGCGCCGTACCTGACGGACACCCTGCGCGAGATGGTCGCCGACGGCCGCCGCCGCGTCCTGGTGCTCGCCACCAGCGCCTACGCCTCCTACTCGGGCTGCCGCCAGTACCGCGAGAACCTCGCGGACTCGCTGGCCGCGCTGGAGGCCGAGGGCCTCGAACTCCCGAAGATCGACAAGCTGCGGCACTACTTCAACCACCCCGGCTTCCTCGACCCGATGATCGACGGGGTCCTCCAGTCCCTCGCCGACCTCCCCGAGGACGTCCGCGCGGGCGCCCACATCGCGTTCACCACCCACTCCATCCCGACCGCGAGCGCCGACACCTCCGGGCCGGTCGAGACGCACGGCGAGGGCGGCGCGTACGTCGAGGAGCACCTGGACGTGGCCCAGCTGATCGCCGACGCGGTCCGCGAGCGCACCGGCATCGACCACCCCTGGCGGCTCGTCTACCAGTCCCGCTCGGGCGCCCCGCACATCCCGTGGCTTGAGCCCGACATCTGCGACCACCTGGAGGAGCTGCACGGCGCCGGGGTCCCGGCCGTCGTCATGGCCCCCATCGGCTTCGTCTCCGACCACATGGAGGTCCTCTACGACCTCGACACGGAGGCCAGGGCCAAGGCCGAGGAGCTGGGTCTGCCGGTACGGCGGTCCGCGACCGTGGGGGACGACCCCAGGTTCGCCGCCGCGATCCGCGAGCTGGTGCTGGAGCGCGCGGCCGTGGAGAACGGGCGGGAGGTCACGCCGTGCGCCCTGGGCGCGCTCGGTGCGAGCCACAACCTCTGCCCGGTCGGCTGCTGCCCGGCCCGCGCACTCCGCCCCGCCGCGGCCGGCGCCGACAGCCCCTACGCGTGAGGAGCCCTGTGACCGACGCCCTGCACACGGACCTGCTGGACCTCGCCCGGGAGGCGGCCGCCCGCGCGGGCGAGCTGCTGCGGGACGGCCGCCCGGCCGGCCTCTCCGTGGCCCGGACCAAGTCCAGTCCGATCGATGTCGTGACCGAGATGGACATCGCGGCGGAGAAACTGATCACAGACCTGATCGGCGGTCACCGTCCCGACGACGGCTTCCTCGGCGAGGAGGGCGCGTCCACGGAGGGCACGAGCGGCGTCCGCTGGGTCATCGACCCGCTCGACGGCACGGTCAACTACCTGTACGGACTGCCGACCTGGGCGGTCTCCATCGCCGCCGAGCAGGACGGGGAGACCGTGGCCGGCGTCGTGGCGGCCCCGATGCGCGGCGAGACGTACCACGCGGTGCGGGGCGGCGGGGCCTGGGCGACCGGGGCGTGGGAGGGCGAGCGGGAGCTGCGCTGCCGACCGGCACCGCCGCTGGACCAGGCACTGGTGTCGACCGGCTTCAACTACGTCACCGACGTCCGCACCCACCAGGCCGAGGTCGCGGCCCGGCTGATCCCGCTGCTCCGCGACATCAGGCGCAGCGGGTCGGCGGCGATCGACCTGTGCGACGTGGCCTGCGGCCGGCTGGACGGGTACTACGAGCGCGGGCTGAACGCGTGGGACTGGGGAGCGGGGGACCTGATCGCCCGCGAGGCCGGCGCCCGCACCGGTGGACGCCCCGGAGAGCCCCTGTCGCGCGACCTGACGATCGCCGGCACCCCGGGTGTCTTCGAGCCCCTCCAGCGCCTCCTGGAGGACTTCGGCGCCTGGCACGACTGAGGGGCGCCGCCCGCGTGGGCTGAGGGGCTTCGGCACCGCCGGAGACCGCCGTGTCGGCCGGGCGCCGTCGCGGCGGGGAGCGACCACTGGTGGGGAGCCCGATTCGGCAGCGGGGAAGTCGGCGGCGGCGAACGGTCCGCCGGGCACCGCCGGAGACCGCCGTCGTGGCTCGGCGCCGTGGCGGCGGGAAAGGATTCCGGGCGGCGTTGCGAGAACTGCGGGCGCCGTCGCTCCGGGCGCCCGCAGCCGGTCTCGCGAAAAAGATCTCGCGCCTTGCCGGCCGGCAGGAATCGAACGCTGTTGCGGTGGGAAAGGATCAGGTACGAGCAGGGCCCCGGCGCTGGATTCGCCGGGGCCCTGTTCTCGCGGTGTCGTGCTGCGGGACTGTCAGACGCTGGTCGCGCCGACTTCCACACCGTGTTCGGCTGCGAGGCGGCGCAGGTCGTCGAGCTCGGCCTGTTCCACTTCGACGAGGAAGTCGTCACCCTCGTCACGAGCCCTCGTGATGTCGGACTCGGTCGCCTTTATGCGCTGCAGTAGTCCTGCGGTGAATGCGTCCATGCTGCGCCCCCTCGTCCTGGGTCGTGGGTCGGTGGCACGGGGGTGTGCCGTTCAGAAGGGGCGATCACGTCTCTTGCGGGTGCCCAGCGCTGCCCTGCTGGGCGGCGACGGTGCCGGACACCCCCATCGTCCACTCTGCTGTAGCGGCGGTGTACGTACCGCATGGTGCTGCGGCACATGCAGAGCGTGATCGCGGGGTGTACATGCCGTCCTCCCCCCGCTCCCCTCCGTGGAAACCTCAACCGCAGGAGAAAATCTCGCATTCCCGCCCGGCGGCCTTCGATCCCGCTGCCCAGGCCCCCGTCTTACTGCCGACTTATGGCCGAAAAGGGCAGGATGGAGGTCACACACCCCATGGAGCCCCCTGCCCGCGTGCGCCGGTGCGCGCTACGCGAGTGGACAGAGGAAGGACAAGCGACGTGCGCGTACTCGTCGTCGAGGACGAGCAACTGCTCGCCGATGCGGTGGCCACCGGACTGCGCCGGGAGGCCATGGCCGTCGACGTCGTGTACGACGGTGCGGCCGCCCTGGAGCGCATCGGCGTCAACGACTACGACGTGGTCGTTCTCGACCGCGACCTCCCCCTCGTGCACGGCGACGACGTCTGCCGCAAGGTCGTCGAGCTCGGCATGCCCACCCGCGTGCTGATGCTGACCGCGTCCGGTGACGTCAGCGACCGCGTCGAGGGCCTGGAGATCGGCGCCGACGACTACCTCCCCAAACCCTTCGCGTTCAGCGAGCTCATCGCGCGCGTGCGGGCGCTCGGCCGCCGTACCAGCGTGCCGCTGCCGCCCGTCCTGGAGCGCGCCGGCATCAAGCTCGACCCGAACCGCCGCGAGGTCTTCCGCGACGGCAAGGAGGTCCAGCTCGCGCCGAAGGAGTTCGCCGTCCTGGAGGTGCTGATGCGCAGCGAGGGGGCGGTGGTCAGCGCCGAGCAGCTCCTGGAGAAGGCGTGGGACGAGAACACCGACCCCTTCACCAACGTCGTGCGCGTGACCGTGATGACCCTGCGCCGCAAGCTGGGCGAGCCCCCGGTGATCGTCACCGTCCCCGGCTCGGGTTACCGGATCTGATGACCGTGGCCGCTACTCCCGCACCCCCACAGGCACCCCCCAAGCCCACCTGGGACCCCCGAAGGCCGCAGCCGGTCCTGCCCTGGCTGCGCCCGACCATCCGCATAAGGCTCACCCTGCTGTACGGCGGCATGTTCCTGATCGCCGGCATCCTGCTGCTGTCGATCATCTACCTGCTCGCCGCCCAGGCGATCAGCACCGGCAACCAGCCGCTGTTCAAGATCATCGAGGGCGTGAACATCAAGGTCTCCAGCGACAACTGTCCGGCGATCACCAGCGCCAGCGCCGGCACCCAGATTCAGATCCCGGACTTCAACGCCGCGATCGCCCAGTGCGTGGACCGCCAGCGCCAGGCGGCCCTGGACGACCTGCTCAGCCGCTCGCTCCTCGCCCTGCTGGGCCTGGCCGTGATCGCCTTCGCGTTCGGTTACGCGATGGCCGGCCGGGTGCTGTCCCCGCTCGGCCGGATCACCCGCACCGCCCGCGCGGTGGCCGGCTCGGACCTGTCCCGCCGGATCGAGCTGGACGGCCCGGACGACGAGCTCAAGGAGCTCGCGGACACCTTCGACGACATGCTGGAGCGGCTGCAACGGGCCTTCACTGCCCAGCAGCGCTTCGTCGGCAACGCCTCCCACGAGCTGCGCACGCCCCTGGCGATCAACCGCACGCTCCTGGAGGTGCACCTCTCGGACCCGGGCGCGCCCGTGGAGCTGCAGCAGCTCGGCAAGACGCTGCTGGCCACCAACGAGCGCAGCGAGCAGCTCGTGGAGGGCCTGCTGCTGCTCGCTCGCAGCGACAACCAGATCGTCGAGCGCAAACCGGTCGACCTGGCCGAGGTGGCCTCCCAGGCCGTCGACCAGGTGCACGCCGAGGCGGAGGCCAAGGGCGTGACGATCCGGGGCGTGCGGAAACCGGCGGTGGTGCAGGGCAACGGAGTGCTCCTGGAGCGGATCGCCCTGAACCTGCTCCAGAACGCGGTGCGCTACAACGTGATCGAGGACGGCTGGGTCGAGGTCAACACGGAGATCCAGCACGGACAGGCGGTGCTGTACGTTGCGAACACCGGGCCGGTGGTGCCGGCGTACGAGATCGACAACCTCTTCGAGCCCTTCAGACGGCTCCGTACCGAGCGCACGGGCAGCGACAAGGGTGTCGGCCTCGGCCTGTCCATCGTGCGGTCGGTGGCCCGGGCGCACGGCGGGTACATCGCGGCCCAGCCCCGTGAGGGCGGCGGTCTCGTGATGCGGGTCACGCTGCCGGTCTGACGCCGTTACAAGATCGCGACACACGCGGGGGATGTTCGCTTTGCGCTGAATTTTCCAGCGGCGCGGCACATTCCCCCGTGTGTGATCGATCACAAGGGCGGATTTCCGGCCATCTACTCTCCGTGATCATGGCTAGGGGAATAAAGCCGGGAAAATCCCTGTTTTCAGGGGTCTTGATCACGGGAAGTACAGGGTGAGGCGCCTTTGAAGTGCCTCGACAGGACCGTGTACGGTCCCCATCGCCATTCAACCTGATCACTCTCGAGGGGTCCGGTTGGGTGTCGATTGAGTAACAGACCTTGATGTGAGGCAAAATCTCCGCCTCGGGTCGGGCACAAGTCCGGCCTCTCACGCGTTACGTGCGCTGGAGACACCGCAGACACCCAGAGGGGGAGAGCGACATGGCAACCGATTACGACACTCCACGCAAGACCGACGACGACGTCGACTCGGACAGCCTTGAAGAGCTGAAGGCCAGGAGGAACGACAAGTCAACGTCCTCGGTGGACGTCGACGAATTCGAGGCCGCCGAAGGCCTGGAGCTGCCCGGCGCGGACCTCTCGAACGAGGAGCTGGCCGTCCGGGTGCTGCCCAAGCAGCAGGACGAGTTCACCTGCATGAGCTGCTTCCTGGTGCACCACCGCAGCCAGCTGGCCCGCGAGAAGAACGGTCAGCCGATCTGCCGCGACTGCGACTGAGGACGGGTCGGGCATGACTGGCTCGACCCCACCTCGGAAGCGCCGTTTCCCGCTGCCGGGAGCGGACTCGGGGCCGTCCGACGGCCCACGTGCGCGTGACGACGAGCGGGGCTCATCCGAACCGGGAGCCTCGCTCGAACCGGCGGTCGGCCGGGGTGACCTCCCGGCGCCGGCGGACCAGCCCGCGCCCGTCGCCCGGCGACGGGCCGCGGTCATTCGCGACAGGGCCGTGGACATGGCCCGGGAAGGGGCCCGTAGGGGCGGCAGCCGCGCGAAAGCGGGGCTGGCGTACCTCGCGGACCGAATCATCGAGATCGCCCCGCGTGTCCCCGTACGCGACCTCGGGGCCCTGCGCCGGCAGTTCCCGGGCCTCGGGCCCGAGCAGCTCGCCGACAAGCTGGTGGCGGGCGCTGCGGGCGCGACCTCGGCGGTCGGGGCCGGTGTCGGGGCGGCCGCGATGCTGCCGGTGCCGCCGGCCATGCCGACCGAGCTGGCCGCCGAGATCACCGGGGTCGCGGCGATCGAGCTGAAGCTGATCGCCGAGCTCCACGAGGTGTACGGGGTGCGGCCGCCGGGGAACCTGAAAGCCCGCAGTACCGCGTATCTGTCCTCCTGGTCGGGGGAGCGCGGGATCGACGTGATGAAGCCGTCGACGATCAACACGGCCCTCGGGGGCCAGATGAAGCGCGAGCTGCGCCAGCAGATCATGAAGCGGATGGTGCGGGACCTGCCCAACCTGATGCCGTTCATGGTGGGCGCCGCGGTGGGAGCGGTCATGAACCGCCGGGACACCAGAAAACTCGCGGCGCGGATCCGGGCGGACCTGAGAAAGATCCAGGTGCCGTGGGACGAACTGCCGGAGCTGCCGCCGCTGGAGAAGCCGGCGGAACCGCTGCCGATCGCGGAGCTCCCGGAGGACTTCGGCGGCTGACGGCTGTCCCGGGTGTGCGGGAGGCCGGCACCCCCGGACTCCGCCGCCGTGGCCGAGCGCCGTCGCGGCTGGAGGACGAGCCGGGTGGCGCAGGGAAAACCCGGAAAGACCGGCTAGGCGGGTCCCTCGAAGTCCGCTGCGGTTCGGCAGCGCCCCAGGGGCGCTGGGGGTACCCCCGGCCGAAGGCCGGGGGAGGAACTGCGCGACCAGCCACGACGGCGCCGCAGGCGGCAGACGGCACATCGCGGCACTTCCAGCGGAGCGCTCAGGCAGAAGGCGGCAAGCCGTCTCGAAGGGGCGCCGAGGGCGCGGGCAGGGCCCGGATGACTCCAGAGGCCGTGTGCCGGAGCGCTACGCCTTCGTGCTGCTCTTCGCCGCCTCGATCGCCGCCGCCAGGGCTTCCGGCTCCCGTGTCGACAGGTACAGGTACGGCGTAGGGTCCTCCGGGTCCGTGACCTCCACGCGCAGGGCCCTCGGGATGTAGGAGCGCAGCAGCAGGAAGGCGCGGACGTCGGCCTTGTACGTGCGCCAGGCGCGCGCCTCGTCCGGGTCCAGGATCTCCGACGAGCCCAGGGCCGACACCGGGATCCTCGCCTCGCCCGCGATCAGCGAGTCGCCGACGACCCGGATGCGCGGGGAGCCGTACGAGCTTGCCACCACCGCCGCGGCCGCGGTGCCGCCGACCAGGCCGCCCAGCATCGGCAGGGTGCCGAACGGCAGCAGGATCAGGGCGAACGAGACGCCGACCAGGAAGCTGATGAACCACCACGACCGGGGGGCGGTCAGGCGTTCTTCGTACGGGGTCGCGGAGAGCTGCATGGAGCCAAGCTTGGCACGGTGTCCGGATTCACTGGACGCGCGGGTAAGGTCTGCGGCTGTGAGTGGTAGTTCCGCAGCTCTTCAGCCCCCCGCCAGTGCCCGGAAACCGGAGCGGCACCCCGACGCGCCCGCGCCCGGTGAGCTCATCGGTGCACACTACGAACACTGTTTCGGGTGTGGCCATGGGCAGTCCCACGGGCTGCATCTGGAGGCACGGGCCGGCGAGGGCGTCTCCCTCACCGCCGAGTTCACCGTACGCCCCGCCCACCAGGGCGCCCCGGGCCTCGCGCACGGCGGGGTGCTCGCCACCGCCCTCGACGAGACGCTGGGCTCGCTCAACTGGCTGCTGCGGAAGATCGCCGTGACGGGACGGCTGGAGACCGACTTCGTGCGGCCCGTGCCCGTCGGCACCACGCTCCATCTGGCGGCCGAGGTGGTCGCCGTGGCCGGCCGGAAGATCTACTCGACCGCCACCGGACGCATGGACGGCCCCACCGGGCCCGTCGCCGTCCGCGCCGACGCCCTCTTCGTCGAGGTCCCGGTCGAGCACTTTGTCGACAACGGCCGTCAGGAAGAGATCCAGGCCGCCATGAAGGACCCTGACCAGGCCCGGCGCGCACGCGCCTTCGAGGTGAATCCGTGAACTCCGCAAACCCCGTGCTCCCGGCCCGTCCGGCGAGCCCGCTCGGCGTCCTCGTCCGGCGCGTCGACCCCGACGTACCGCTTCCGGCTTACGAGCACCCCGGTGACGCGGGAGCCGATCTGCGCACCACCGAGGCGTGCGAGCTGAAGCCGGGAGAACGGGCCGTACTGCCCACGGGAGTGTCGATCGCCCTCCCGGAGGGGTACGCGGCCTTCGTGCACCCTCGTTCGGGGCTCGCCGCCCGATGCGGTGTGGCCCTCGTGAATGCCCCGGGGACGATTGATGCCGGGTACCGTGGGGAGATCAAGGTGATCGTGGTGAATCTCGACCCGTGCCAGGCGGTGCGGTTCGAGCGCTTCGACCGGATCGCCCAACTGGTCGTCCAGCAGGTCGAGAGGGTCCGCTTCCAGGAGGTGGCGGAACTTCCCGACTCGGCGCGGGCCGAGGGGGGCTTCGGGTCCACCGGCGGTCATGCCGCGGTGGGCGATGTGAGCGGCACAAGCGGTCAGGCCGCCGAGGGCGGTCGGACGGGTGGGAATCGATACGCTTCGGTCGTATCCGACCGGGAAGGACAGTGACGTGTTCGGACGTCGCAAGAAGAAGGGTGCCGCCGAGGACGCGGCCGGCGAGGCCGAGCAGGTCGTCGACAGCGTCGACACCGAGGCGGACGAGGAAGAGGGCGGGCGCGAGCGCGTTCGTCTGGAGCCGGAGCCCCGGCCCGACGGGCCGTGGGACGACACCGAGGTGCGCGAGCCCGGCGAGGGCCGGGTGGACCTGGGCGGTCTGTTCGTGCCCGGCGTGGACGGCATGGAGCTCCGGGTGGAGGTCGCGGGCGACGCGATCGTCGCGGCGACCGTCGTGCTGCGCGACAGTGCCGTCCAGCTGCAGGCCTTCGCCGCGCCCAAGCGCGAGGGCATCTGGGGCGAGGTCCGTGAGGAGATCGCGACCGGCATCACCCAGCAGGGCGGCATCGTCGACGAGGTCGAGGGACCGCTGGGCTGGGAGCTGCGCGCCCAGGTGCCGGTGCAGCTGCCGGACGGCACGGGCGGCTTCCAGGTCGTGCGGTTCGTCGGTGTGGACGGTCCGCGCTGGTTCCTGCGCGGTGTGATCTCCGGGCAGGGCGCGGTGCAGCCGCAGGCGGCCGGGCTCCTCGAGCAGATCTTCCGGGACACCGTCGTGGTCCGTGGCGAGGGCCCGATGGCCCCCCGCGACCCGATCGTCCTGAAGCTGCCCAACGACGCCCAGATGGTCCCCGAGGGCGTCCAGCAGGAGGAGTCCTCGCGCTTCTCCGGCGGCATGGGCCAGCTCCAGCGCGGACCGGAGATCACCGAGGTCCGCTAGCGGAGCCGAGAGCGACAGGGCCGTACCCCGCACCCGGGGTGCGGCCCTTTCACATGCGCGGGCGGTCCGGTGTGAATGGCTCGGGCTTACTTCACACCTTGACGGAAGTCTGGTCCGTACCTACGGTCTCCGTTCAACGCCTATGTTCACAGAGGCGCCCCATGTTCACATACAAGAACGTGAGAACGGAGTCGCTGTGCGTCGCATCCCCCTGCTCGCGGCCGTGGGAGCCCTGCTCCTGGGCGCCTTCACGGCCCCCGCCGCCCACTCCGCCCCCAGCACCTTCGTGCACCCGGGAGTCACCGTCTCCAAGGCCCAGCTGGACTTCGCCCGCACCGAGGTGCTGGCCGGCGCCCAGCCCTGGAAAGCGGCCTACGACCAGATGTTGGCGAGCAAGTACGCCGACCTGAACCGCACCCCCACACCCTGGGCGACGGTCGAGTGCGGCTCGTACTCGAACCCCAACTACGGCTGCACCGACGAGCGCGAGGACGCGATCGCCGCCTACACCGACGCCCTCGCCTGGTACATCACCAAGGACGCGCGCTACGCCCAGAAGGCCATCCAGATCATGGACGCCTGGTCGGCCACCATCACCAGTCACACCAACAGCAACGCGCCTCTCCAGACGGGCTGGGCGGGCTCCTCCTGGCCCAAGGCCGCCGAGATCATCAGGTACACGTACACCGGCACCTGGGCGAACGAGGCCCGCTTCGCCACCATGCTGCGCAACGTCTACCTCCCCACCGTCATCAAGGGCTCCAACTCCAACGGCAACTGGGAGCTGTCGATGATGGAGGCCGCCGTCGGCATCTCCGTCTTCCTGGAGGACAAGACGTCGTACGACACGGCCATGGCGAAGTTCCGCACCCGCACGGCCGCCTACGTCTACCTGGCCTCCGACGGCTCGGTCCCCAAGACCGTGCCCAGCCAGAACCTGGACACCACCGCCAAGATCGTCTCCTACTGGCAGGGCCAGTCCACCTTCGTCACCGGCCTCACCCAGGAGACCTGCCGGGACTTCACGCACACCGGGTACGGCATCTCCGCGATCTCGCACGTCGCCGAGACCAGCCGGATCCAGGGCGAGGACCTGTACGGCACGGACGTCGGCGAGCGGCTGCGGCAGGCGCTCGGCTTCCAGGCCAAGTACCAGCTGGGCACCGCCGTCCCCAGCTGGCTCTGCGGCGGCTCCCTGACCCTCGGCCTCGGGCCCGTCACCGAGGTCGGCTACAACGCCCTCCACAACCGGCTGGGCATCGCCATGACCAACACCCAGACGCTCACCCAGAACAACCGTCCCGCGGGCAGCAACAACCTCTTCGTCGCCTGGGAGACCCTCACCCACGGCGACAACCCCAACTGAGTGCACGGTGATGGGCGCCGGAGCCGCGGCACCGGCGCCCATCAGGGTTGCGTCAAAGATGCCCGCTGCCGTGGTCCCTGCACCATTCGCCCGGATTGTTGGCCGTAAGGTCGACGCTGCGTAGGCGGCAGTTGCAGGAAGACAATAGGACCATGGCACGCGGCAAGCTTCGGATCTATCTCGGTGCGGCACCGGGCGTGGGCAAGACCTACGCCATGCTCTCCGAGGCACACCGGCGGGTGGAGCGGGGCACCGACTGTGTGGTCGCCTTCGTCGAGCACCACGACCGGCAGCGCACCGAGGTGATGCTGCACGGCCTGGAGCAGATCCAGCGCAAGGAGCTGGAGTACCGGGGCGCCGTGTTCACGGAGATGGACGTGGACGCCGTACTGCGCCGGGCTCCCGCCGTCGCGCTGGTGGACGAACTCGCCCACACCAACATCCCCGGCTCCCGCAACGCCAAGCGCTGGCAGGACGTCGAGGAACTGCTGGCCGCCGGGATCGACGTCATCTCCACCGTCAACATCCAGCACCTGGAGTCGCTGGGCGACGTGGTCGAGTCCATCACGGGGGTGCGCCAGCGCGAGACCGTGCCCGACGAGGTGGTACGGCGCGCGGACCAGATCGAGCTGGTCGACATGTCGCCCCAGGCGCTGCGCCGGCGCATGGCGCACGGCAACATCTACCAGTCGGACAAGGTCGACGCGGCCCTGTCCAACTACTTCCGGCCGGGCAACCTCACCGCCCTGCGCGAGCTGGCGCTGCTGTGGGTGGCCGACCGGGTCGACGAGTACCTGAAGCAGTACCGCAGCGAGCACCGGGTCTCGGCGATCTGGGGTTCGCGCGAGCGGATCGTCGTCGGGCTCACCGGCGGGCCGGAGGGACGGACGCTGATCCGGCGGGCCGCCCGGCTCGCCGAGAAGGGCGCGGGCGGCGAGGTGCTCGCCGTCTACATCTCCCGCAGCGACGGCCTGACCTCGGCCTCCCCGAAGGAACTCGCCGTCCAGCGCACCCTGGTCGAGGACCTCGGCGGCACCTTCCACCAAGTCGTCGGCGAGGACATCCCCGCGGCCCTGCTCGACTTCGCACGCGGGGTCAACGCCACCCAGATCGTGCTCGGCTCCTCGCGCCGCAAGGCCTGGCAGTACGTCCTCGGACCCGGCGTCGGCGCCACGGTCGCCCGCGAGTCGGGACCCGACCTGGACGTCCACATCGTCACCCACGGCGAGGTCGCCAAGGGCCGCGGACTGCCGGTGGCCCGGGGCGCGCGGCTCGGCCGGGGCCGGATCATCGCGGGCTGGCTGGTCGGGCTGGCCGGCCCCGTCGTCATGGCGGTGCTGCTGAACACCGTCGACCTCGGCCTCGCCAACGACATGCTGCTCTTCCTGACCCTCACGGTCGCGGCCGCGCTGCTCGGCGGGCTCTTCCCGGCGCTGGCCTCGGCGGCCTTCGGGTCGCTGCTGCTCAACTACTTCTACACCCCGCCCCTGCACCGGCTGACCATCGCCGACCCGAAGAACATCGTGGCCATCGTGATCTTCTTCGGGGTCGCGCTGTCCGTCGCCTCGGTCGTGGACCTCGCGGCCCGCCGCACCCACCAGGCGGCCCGGCTGCGCGCCGAGTCGGAGATCCTCTCCTTCCTGGCCGGCAACGTGCTGCGCGGTGAGACCAGCCTGGAGGAACTCCTGGAACGCGTCCGGGAGACCTTCGGCATGGAGTCCGCCGCCCTCCTGGAGCGGGCGGGCGACGTCGAGCCGTGGAGCTGCGCGGGCCGCGCCGGGTTCGGGCCCGCCCTGCAGCGGCCCGAGGACGCCGACGTCGACATGCCGATAGGCGACCACATGGCCCTCGCGCTGACCGGCCGGGTGCTGCCCGCCGAGGACCGCCGGGTGCTCGCCGCCTTCGCCGCCCAGGCGGTCGTCGTCCTGGACCGCAGGCGCCTCCAGGAGGAGGCCGAGCAGGCCCGCGCGCTCGCCGAGGGCAACCGGATCCGTACCGCCCTGCTGGCCGCCGTCAGCCACGATCTGCGCACCCCGCTGGCCGGCATCAAGGCGGCGGTGTCGTCGCTGCGCTCGGACGACGTGGACTGGTCCGAGGAGGACCGGGCGGAGCTCCTCGAAGGCATCGAGGAGGGCGCCGACCGCCTGGACCACCTCGTCGGCAACCTGCTCGACATGTCCCGGCTGCAGACCGGCACCGTCACCCCGATCGTCCACGAGACCGACCTCGACGAGGTGGTCCCGATGGCGCTGGTCGGGGTACCGGACGGCAGCGTGGACCTGGATGTCCCCGAGACCCTGCCGATGGTCGAGGCCGACGCCGGACTCCTTGAGCGGTCGGTGGCCAACCTGGTCGAGAACGCCGTCAAGTACAGCCCGTCCGACCGGCCCGTGCTGGTCTCCGCCAGCGCCATCGCGGACCGGGTGGAGGTACGGATCGTGGACCGCGGGCCCGGCGTGCCCGACGAGGCCAAGGAACGCATATTCGAGCCTTTCCAGCGCTACGGTGACGCTCCGCGCGGCGCCGGGGTCGGACTCGGGCTCGCGGTCGCCCGGGGCTTCGCGGAGGCGATGGGCGGCACCCTGAACGCCGAGGACACGCCCGGCGGCGGGCTCACCATGGTCCTCAGCCTCCGCGCGGCAGGATCGGTCACTGCAGCGGCAGCAGCACTGGCAGAACCGGAAAGGCAGGCCTCATGACCCGTGTGCTCGTGGTCGACGACGAGCCGCAGATCGTGCGCGCCCTCGTGATCAACCTCAAGGCGCGCAAGTACGAGGTCGACGCGGCCCCCGACGGCCGTACCGCCCTCGAACTGGCCGCCTCCCGCCACCCCGACGTGGTCGTCCTCGACCTCGGCCTGCCCGACATGGACGGCGTCGAGGTGATCAAGGGACTGCGCGGCTGGACCCGGGTGCCGATCCTGGTCCTCTCCGCCCGCCACTCCTCCGACGAGAAGGTCGAGGCGCTCGACGCCGGCGCCGACGACTACGTCACCAAGCCCTTCGGTATGGACGAGCTGCTGGCCCGGCTGCGGGCCGCCGTACGCCGCGCCGAGCCCCTCGCCGGGGGCGGCGAGGACGACGTCCTGGTGGAGACCGAGGGCTTCACCGTCGACCTGGCCGCGAAGAAGGTCAACCGGGCCGGCCGGGACGTCCGGCTCACCCCGACCGAGTGGCACCTGCTGGAGGTACTGGTGCGCAACACCGGGCGGCTGGTCAGCCAGAAGCAGCTGCTCCAGGAGGTGTGGGGGCCGTCGTACGGGACGGAGACCAACTACCTGCGCGTGTACATGGCACAGCTGCGCCGCAAGCTGGAGGCGGATCCCTCACACCCGAAGCACTTCATCACGGAGCCGGGCATGGGTTACCGGTTCGAGAAGTGAGCCGCGGGTCGGCCGGGGGTCCGGGGGTCGCCTCCCGGGGGGATGCGGCATCACGGAGCCGGGCATGGGCTACCGGTTCGAGAAGTGAGCTGGTTCGAGAAGTGAGCTGGACTACGGCGGTGTCGGTGGGCCCCGGTACGCTTCAGACATGAGTGCTGTTCCTCGTTCCGAAAAGCCGGCCGGCCGGTTCCGGCGCATGCTCGACCGGCTCTCCTCGTCCCAGGAGGACCTGGAGTCGGAGGAGCTGCGGGAGGACGCCGACACCACGGGCTGCATCCGGATCGGCGACTGCCACGACCGGCAGATCGTCACGGTTACTGGTACCTTGCGCACGGTCACCCTGCGCCCGCGCGCCGGAGTCCCGGCCCTGGAGGCCGAGCTGTTCGACGGCTCCGCCGCGCTGGACGTGGTGTGGCTCGGCAGGCGTTCCATCGTGGGCATAGAACCGGGGCGCAGGCTGATCGCATCGGGCCGGATCTCGCTGAGCCGGGGCCGCCGGGTGCTGTTCAATCCCAAGTACGAACTGAGACCCCTCGGTAGGGAGTAGCCGGTGACGTCGCTCGACAAGCCGACCGAAGACACGCAGGCGGAGGACGCCCGGGCGGAAGACGCGCGGGCGGTGACCGAGGCCGCGCTCTTCGAGGCGTTCGGCGGTGTCCGGGGCATGGTCGAGACGGTCCTGCCCGGACTGCTCTTCGTCACGATCTTCACCATCAACAAGGACCTGCACTGGTCGGCGATCGCCGCCCTCGCGGTCTCCGTGGTGCTGGTCGTGGTCCGCCTCGCCATGAGGGACACCGTCAAGCACGCCTTCAGCGGTGTCTTCGGCGTCGCCTTCGGTGTCGTCTTCGCGATGATGACCGGCAACGCCAAGGACTTCTACCTCCCCGGCATGCTCTACACGCTGGGCCTGGCGCTGGCGTACATCATCACGACCCTGTGCGGGGTCCCGCTGATCGGCCTGATCCTCGGCCCGGTCTTCAAGGAGAACCTCTCCTGGCGCACCCGCAACCCCGGCCGCAAGAAGGCGTACGCCAAGGCCAGCTGGGCATGGGGCCTGATCCTGCTCGCCAAGTGCGCGATCCTCTTCCCGCTCTACTGGTGGGCGAACACGGCCCAACTCGGCTGGGTGCTCGTCGCGTTGAAGATCCCGCCGTTCCTGCTGGCGGTCTGGCTCACCTGGGTCTTCCTGGCGAAGGCGCCGGCGCCGATCGACGTGTTCGCGGAGATGGAGGCGGCGGAGAAGGCCGAGGAGGAGCGCAAGGCGGCGCAGGCGCAGGCGCAGGCGCAGGCCGCGGAGAGCGGTGAGGCGGCCTCGGGCGGACGCCACCGCAAGTAGACCGGTACGAGAGAAGGGCGCCCTCCGCAGCGGAGGGTGCCCTTCTCTCTTTCCTGCGCAAGCTGCGTCAGCTGTCTTCCCGCCGTACCGACAGCAGGTCCTCCAGCTGCTCCTCGCGGGCCTGGGCCGCCACGAAGAGGAGTTCGTCGCCCGCCTCCAGGGAGTCCTCGCGGGAGGGGGTGAGGACCCGGGTGCCGCGGATGATCGTGACCAGGGAGGTGTCCTCGGGCCACTCCACGTCGCCGACCTGGGTGCCGGCCAGGGCCGACTCCTCGGGCAGCGTCAGCTCCACCAGGTTCGCGTCGCCGTGACTGAAGCGCAGCAGCCGGACCAGGTCGCCGACCGACACCGCCTCCTCCACCAGGGCCGACATCAGGCGCGGCGTCGAGACGGCGACGTCCACGCCCCAGGACTCGTTGAACAGCCACTCGTTCTTGGGGTTGTTGACCCGGGCGACGACGCGCGGAACGCCGTACTCCGTCTTAGCGAGCAGCGAGACGACCAGGTTCACCTTGTCGTCGCCGGTCGCGGCGATCACGACGTTGCAGCGCTGCAGCGCCGCCTCGTCGAGGGAGGTGATCTCACAGGCGTCGGCCAGCAGCCACTCCGCCTGCGGCACCCGCTCGACCGAGATGGCGGTCGGGGCCTTGTCGATCAGCAGGACCTCGTGGCCGTTCTCCAGCAGCTCGCCCGCGATCGAGCGGCCGACGGCACCGGCCCCGGCAATGGCGACCCTCATCAGTGACCGCCCTCCTCTTCCGGACCCCCGGCGAAGGCGGCCTCGACCTTGTCGACGTCGTCCGTCCGCATCATCACGTGCACCAGGTCGCCCTCCTGCAGGACCGTCTGCGAGGTAGGCAGCATCGCCTCGCCGAGCCGGGTCAGGAACGCGACCCGGACACCGGTCTCCTCCTGGAGCTTGCTGATCTTGTGGCCGACCCACTTCGGGGAGGCGTGCACCTCGGCCAGCTGGACCCCGCCGGTGGGGTCGCGCCACAGCGGCTCGGCGCCCGAGGGCAGCAGCCGGCGCAGCATCTGGTCGGCGGTCCAGCGGACCGTGGCGACGGTCGGGATGCCGAGGCGCTGGTAGACCTCGGCGCGCCGGGGGTCGTAGATCCGGGCCGCGACGTTCTCCACCCCGAACATCTCGCGGGCGACCCGCGCGGAGATGATGTTCGAGTTGTCGCCGCTGGAGACGGCGGCGAAGGCGCCGGCCTCCTCGATGCCCGCCTCGCGCAGGGTGTCCTGGTCGAAGCCGACACCGGTGACCCGGCGGCCGCCGAATCCCGGGCCCAGCCTGCGGAAGGCGGTGGGGTCCTGGTCGATCACGGCGACCGTGTGCCCCTGTTGCTCCAGGGTCTGGGCGAGAGCGGAACCCACTCTGCCGCAGCCCATGATGACGATGTGCACGACCGTCCTTCCGGTGTCCAAAAGTTACTGCTCAGCCCCATCAGGGTCTCAGACCGTGGCCCAAGCTACACACGCACCGTCCAGGCCGGGCACCCCTGTGCCGCACTCATCGCCGAGTGATGCTGCGCACGCTCCAGGCGGTGAGGATTCCGAGGCCGACGAGGGCGACCGTGGCACCGATCAGCTCTGCGGTCGCGGGCATAGGACCTCCGAAGTGCGAAGACAGGCGGGGTCTGCCATCTAGGCACGGATCGGGCGAAGGCCGCGGAATCCGCAGTTCCAGCAGTCACCTTTTTCACTCTGGAGGCAGATCGTGTACTGCGGCTGGAGGACTGCCAGGTCGAAGGCCTACGATCCTCTCTCGTGTCCAAACTGACCGACGTGCCCAAACGGATCCTGATCGGGCGCGCTCTGCGCAGTGACCGGCTGGGTGAAACGCTCCTGCCGAAGCGCATCGCACTCCCCGTCTTCGCCTCCGACCCGCTGTCCTCCGTCGCCTACGCGCCGGGGGAGGTCCTGCTGGTCCTGTCCATCGCGGGCGTGTCGGCGTACCACTTCAGCCCCTGGATCGCCGTCGCGGTCGTCGTGCTGATGTTCACGGTGGTCGCCTCCTACCGGCAGAACGTCCACGCCTACCCGAGCGGCGGCGGCGACTACGAGGTCGCCACCACCAACCTCGGCCCCAAGGCCGGCCTGACCGTCGCCAGCGCGCTGCTCGTCGACTACGTCCTGACCGTCGCCGTCTCCATCGCCTCCGGCATCGAGAACCTCGGCTCCGCGATCCCCTTCGTCGTCGAGCACAAGGTGTTCTGCGCGGTCACCGTGATCGTGCTGCTGACGCTGATGAACCTGCGCGGCGTGAAGGAGTCCGGCAAGCTCTTCGCGATCCCGACGTACGTGTTCGTCGGCGGCGTCTTCATCATGATCGCGTGGGGTGCGTTCCGGGGCCTGGTCCTCGGCGACACGATGCGCGCCCCGACCGCCACCTACCACATCAAGGCCGAACACCAGGGCCTGGCGGGCTTCGCCCTGGTGTTCCTCCTTCTCCGCGCCTTCTCCTCCGGCTGTGCCGCGCTCACCGGCGTCGAGGCGATCTCCAACGGCGTCCCGGCCTTCCGCAAGCCCAAGTCGAAGAACGCGGCGACCACGCTGGCCGCGATGGGTCTGCTGGCGGTCACCATGTTCTGCGGCATCATCGCGCTCGCCATGGTCACCAAGGTCCGCATGGCCGAGAACCCGGCCACCGACCTGATCCACAACGGCGTCGCGCTCGGCTCCGGCTACGTCCAGAACCCGGTGATCTCCCAGGTCGCCGAGGCGGTCTTCGGCAAGGGCAGCTTCCTGTTCATCGTGCTCGCCGCGGCCACCGCCCTGGTCCTCTTCCTGGCGGCGAACACGGCGTACAACGGCTTCCCGCTCCTCGGCTCGATCCTCGCCCAGGACCGCTACCTGCCGCGCCAGCTGCACACCCGCGGCGACCGGCTGGCCTTCTCGAACGGCATCGTGCTCCTTGCCGGCGCCGCCGCCCTGCTGACGGTCATCTACGGCGCCGACTCGACCCGTCTCATCCAGCTGTACATCGTCGGCGTGTTCGTGTCCTTCACGCTCAGCCAGACCGGCATGGTCCGGCACTGGAACCGCCACCTGGCCACCGAGAACGACCCGGCCAAGCGCAGCCACATGATCCGCTCCCGCGCGATCAACGCGTTCGGCGCGTTCTTCACCGGTCTGGTGCTGGTCGTCGTCCTGGTCACGAAGTTCACCCACGGCGCCTGGGTGGCGCTGCTCGGCATGTGCATCTTCTACGCCACGATGACCGCGATCCGTAAGCACTACGACCGCGTCTCCGAGGAGATCTCGGCCCCCGAGGAGCCGGACGACGACCTGGTACGGCCGTCCCGCGTCCACTCGGTCGTCCTCATCTCCAAGATCCACCGCCCCACGCTGCGCGCCTTGGCCTACGCCAAGCTCATGCGCTCGGACACCCTGGAGGCGCTCACCGTCAACGTCGACCCGGCCGAGACGAAGGCGCTGCGCGAGGAGTGGGAGCGGCGCGGGATAGACGTACCGCTGAAGGTCCTCGACTCGCCGTACCGTGAGATCACCCGGCCGATCATCGAGTACGTGAAGGGCCTGCGCGCCCAGTCCCCGCGGGACGCGGTCTCCGTGATCATCCCGGAGTACGTGGTCGGCCACTGGTACGAGCACATCCTGCACAACCAGAGCGCGCTGCGGCTGAAGGGCCGGCTGCTGTTCACGCCCGGCGTGATGGTGACCTCCGTGCCCTACCAGCTGGAGTCCTCCGAAGTGGCCAGGAACCGGGCCCGCAAGCGGCAGGAGTGGAACGCACCGGGCGCGGTCCGCCGCGGTCCGGCGGAGCACCGGCCCAAGGAGCACAGCGGGGGCTGACCGGGGTGGGGGAGCACCGGTGACCGCGTGGGCGTGGGGGACGGGCGGGGGGGCGGAGACGGCCGTCCCTCTCCGTACACACGCGGCAGGCGGCGGCTCGGCGACCACGTAGACTGGTGGGCTGTCGTCGGCCCTCGCCCGGGCCGTTTCCCTCCCCCTTGATCTGGAGTCACCCCGCCATGCAGGCAGAACCGAAGAAGTCGCTGGTGGGGACGGAGTACGAGGTCGAGGTCGGCCCGGTCGCGCACGGCGGGCACTGCATCGCCAGGACCGCCGAGGGCCAGGTGCTGTTCGTCCGGCACGCGCTGCCCGGTGAGCGGGTCGTGGCCCGGGTGACCGAGGGCGAGGAGGGGGCCCGCTTCCTGCGCGCGGACGCGGTGGACATCCTGGACGCGTCCAAGGACCGCGTGGCGGCCCCTTGTCCCTACGCCGGCCCCGGTCGCTGCGGCGGCTGCGACTGGCAGCACGCGAAGCCGGGAGCCCAGCGCCGGCTGAAGGGCGAGGTGATCGCCGAACAGCTGCAGCGGCTGGCCGGTCTCACGCCGGAGGACGTCGGCTGGGACGGCACGGTGATGCCCGCCGAGGGCGACAAGCTGCCGGCGGGCGAGGTGCCGCAGTGGCGGACCCGGGTGCAGTACGCCGTCGACGCCGACGGCAACGCGGGACTGCGCCGGCACCGCTCGCACGAGGTGGAGCCGATCGAGCACTGCATGATCGCGGCGCCGGGCGTCAGCGAACTGGGCATCGAGGAACGGGACTGGTCGGGCATGGCCTCGGTGGAGGCGATCGCCGCGACGGGCTCCCAGGACCGCATGGTCATCCTGGAGCCGCGCCCGGGCGCCCGTCTCCCCCTGGTCGAACTCGACAGGCCCGTCTCGGTGATGCGCGTCGACGAGCACGACGGGGGCATCCACCGCGTCCACGGCCGCGCCTTCGTCCGCGAACGCGCCGACGGCCGCACCCACCGGGTCGGCAGCGGCGGCTTCTGGCAGGTCCACCCGAAGGCGGCCGACACCCTGGTCACCGCGGTCATGCAGGGCCTGCTGCCGCGCAAGGGCGAGATGGCGCTGGACCTCTACTGCGGGGTGGGCCTCTTCGCCGGGGCCCTCGCCGACCGCCTCGGCGAGAAGGGCGCGGTCCTCGGCATCGAGTCCGGCAAGCGCGCGGTGGAGGACGCCCGCCACAACCTCGCCGACTTCCCCCGGGTCCGCGTCGAACAGGGCAAGGTCGAGTCGGTCCTCCCGCGCACGGGCATCACGGAGGTGGACCTCATCGTCCTCGACCCCCCGCGCGCGGGAGCGGGCCGCAGGACGGTAGAGCACCTCTCCTCCCTGGGCGCCCGCCGCATCGCCTACGTGGCCTGCGACCCGGCAGCCCTGGCCCGCGACCTCGCGTACTTCCGGGACGGGGGGTACCGGGTGCGGACACTGCGGGCGTTCGACCTGTTTCCTATGACCCACCACGTGGAGTGCGTGGCGATCCTTGAACCGGCCGCAAAGGCCGCCTGACCTGCGGGTTTGGGTGATGCGCATTATGTGCGGTGTGGGCGTTACGGGCGATATCTTGACGCTGAAATGACGCTCTCCGAGGTATCTTGACGCTCATTTGACGCTCGTTCTGATGGGCTGTCAGGCGCGGGTGGGGCCTCTTGACGCAGCACGTCGACGAGTGCTTCGCAGAGACTCTTGGCGTCGTGCAGGCGGTCCATTCCGGCGTCCAGCGCACGGTTGACTTCCCCGTCCGCCCGCCCGGCCACGCGCTGAGCCTTCCGGACAGCCCACGCGAACAGGTACCCGACCGCGATCTCGATGCCCGTCACCGCACCCCACATGGCCAGTGCTGACCCCGCATCAGACGGTGCCGCCAACTGGGCGGCGAATCACGCTAATTGCTCGGAAAACACGTCTTGCAACTGGGTACGTAGTGAGGGGAGAAGTCCGTACGCGGACAACGGCGACACGATCGTCATCCGCACCCACAACGGATCGGCGCTGGTGCACCACACGTCCATTCACGAGATCATGGTCTATGAGGCCGACCACCTTGATCGGCTCACCCGGGCCGGCTGGAGCGTCATGGTCACCTGGCGGGCCACTGCAGTCGCCTCACCGCTGGAGAGGGGCGGCTATTGCGACCTCCTCATCCCCTGTATGGACCGGGACCTCATCAGATCGTTCGCGTACGAGCCGCGCTGCTCGCCGGCTACCGTCTCACCTGCTGACCAGCGCCTTTGTGCCCGACGCTGACAGATGCGGCGGCGTGGCGGGCCTGGGTTCCGTGACCGGTTCGACGAGGCGGAAGGCACTATCCTTTCACCTACCTCCACACCTTCAGTCGGCTGCCTGCGCGTCAGGCCGTTGTGGGGGTATCGGGAGCGCATTGCGGCGCTGGCTGCGGGCCCTGCGGTGAAGACGTAGGGCTGGCTGTCATCGAGGCGGCGGCCGGTCTTGGCGTCGACATCGGCGTGGTCGCTAGTGGCCGGCCACTCGTCCCACTCAGGCATCGCGCGCACGGAGGAGATGTGAGAGGGGATGTTGGCGGGTTGTCCGACGTCGCGGGGGCGGAGTTCTCCTCGGGTACCGGAAGCGGCTGCCGCCAAGGCGTGGACGTGTCGATCTTCGGTGCGGTTCGGCCGAGCCATTGAGCTGTGGTCCTCGCGTCCGCACGGGTTGGAAGGGACACAGCAAGGAGGCGGAAAGGAGCGGAGGGCCGGAGCTCGACGCACACGACGGGTCTGCCGGACTGGATGGCCACGAAGTCCAGCCCGGCGTGGTGGCTGCGCGTGCCGATGCACCGGACCCCTGGAATCGAGAGGCCGCGCTGCGGTACTCCGCGCAGGGCGCGCCACCAGTCGGGTTCGACCGTCACCCGGCACACCGCCGTCAGCGGCACGCGCACGTCGCCGCGGCGCGCGGCCGTCTTTTCCCGCCGTGTCAGGTGCACGACCAAGTCGTCACCGTCGGCGAACATCCGTGCCATCGCTCCGCTCCTCCTTCCCATCTTCGTTCGGGAGGCTGCTGTATGGCGTGCGGGCGTTGTCTTTCTTGGCCCCCGCGGGGTTGAGGGCCGGACGCGGCCGGGTCGGATCACCCGACGAGCAGTCTCCTGGGCACACTGAAGCTGTGCGCCGAACGCGCTGGTCAAGCGGCTCTCTGCAACGTTGCAGAGACAGCTGACGGTCCTCGGTCCAACGACGTGACCAGAATGCATGTCCACGCCCGCTGTTCACGCTTCCTCGTCGCCACCCACGTAGCGAGCGACGATGACGGTGGGCACGTAATTGCCTGTTGCTCATATTTCTCTCGCCGCGTCACGGCCGAGGGTGGACCATGGGGTTAGCGAGCGAAGGAGGAGGCCCATCATGCAATCCGGAGCCTCGGACTACGACCGCTGGCTGTACGCGCGTACCCCGTCGCAGGCCGAGGGGGAGCGCGACGAGCCGGGCGAGCGCAGCGCCATGGAACAGCACCCGGACGTGCCCAGGACCGAACCATCTCAAGCGGAGGGCGAGCGGGCGGACGACGTCCCGACGAGACAGTGAACTCCGTGCCGGGGAGCCGGAGTCGGCCCGGATGCTGCGCTCGGGAGGAGCCCATAGCCCGGTCTCGTGTGTGCGCTCGACGTGCCACTGCCGACTGGCCCGGATCGGTGTGCCTTCTCGCCCTGGTGGGTGATACGACCGTGCAGGTGGCGGGTGGTGAGTTCGGTGCGGGTCGGATGACGGTCATACCCGCTGGACGAACTCGGCGAGCTGGTCATCGGTGACGTTACGGGCCATGTCCGCTTCGCTGGTCATGCCGATCACGACCTTGTCCCCGGTCACTGGGAGGCCCTTGATCCGGTGGCTCCGCCTTGTCAGTACTGCCGACGCGAGGTCACGGTGAACTGGGCGCCGTCGGGGTCGCGCAGTGTGGCCTCCCGCCGGCCCTCCGCCAAGACACTGCCGCCGCATTTGCCAGCGGCATGGACGCACGGTCCCACGTCGGCAACGGTGAAGTGGACCTGCCAGTGCGGCCGGACCGACGGGTCGGGTGGCGTCTCCACCGAGCCTGACTCGATGCGGGCCACGACGGCGCCCCGGCTGCGCAGCAGTACTTCACCTCCCGCGTACTCGACCTCGCAGCAGCCGGGCAGGTCCGAGGCCCAGTCGAGGGCCTCGCCGTAGAAGATGGCCGCGTCGAAGGCGTCACGGGTGTGCAGGGTGATGAACGTCGACGCTGCCTGCCGCCACGCCTCCCACTCGGTGACGAGTTTCCCCTGCCACACCCCGAAGCGGGCCCCGTCGCGGTCCGCGAGCAGCGCCGCCCTTCCGGGAGGGAAGGAGATCGGCCCCACTGCCACGGTCCCGCCGCGCTCCCGGAAGCGGGCGACCGCCTCGTCCGCGTTCGCCACGGCGAAGTACGGCGTCCAGGCCACGGCCATCTGCCACGTGGTAGCCATCTCCGCGACCCCCGCGACGGGTACCCCGTCCGCCAGTGCGGTCCGGAAACGGTCGCCGAGTCTGGCGGTGCGCCACCGCCAGCCCAGTACGGCTCCGTAGAAGTCCTGCGTGGCGTCGAGGTCGCGGCTGCTCAGACTCACCCAGCACGGCGCGCCGAACACGGAACGTGTGGAGACGGCATCCGTCGCACCGGAGGAGTGTGTGGTGCCGTGGTTCATAGCCATCGCGCCCTGGGTTCGTACGCCGTCAGCCACTGCTTTGCCCCCCAGTGTCCGACCAGAGTTGTGGTCCTGCATGTCTGTTGCGGCGAGTGCGCGGCTCCACCCGTCCGGCGCACTTCGCTCCCCAGGCGCAATTCGTTGGTTCTGCCGTGGCAGCACAGCGATATGGCACGGGTGTGCAGTACACGGAGTTGCGGGTGCAGCTCCAGCGTGTCCTGGCGCGCAGCGAGCCCGCGTTCATGGGGCGCCTGGGCGTTGCCGGTGATGAGGACGGTGTGAACGGGGTCGAGTCGCCCGGTTCTGCGGAGACGCGCACCGTGGAGGGCGACCCGTATGGCCCACTCTCCGGAGTTGAACCGTGATGACGTCGCCCGTACGGCACCGGCCCGGCGGCCTGCTGGACAGGTCCTTCGCCGGCTTCGGCCGGGGTGAGACCGATCGCCGCCGAGTTCGAGGAGCTGGTCGAGCGCATGAACCGGCTGCTGCAGGGCGCCGCCGCCGTACCTGCCGCCGCACTGGCCTGGTCTCCTGCGGCGGACATGCCAGAGACCGACGACGCGTATGTGCTCGAGGCGGAATTGCCCGGGATCAGGCGGGACGACATCGAGATGAGCGAGCGGGAGCTGCGCATCAGCGGGGAGTACAAGGAGCGGGAGCGTGAAGGTGTCCTGCGTCGAACCACCCGCCGCGCCGGCCGTTTCGAGTACCAGACCCTGCTGCCCATCGTGCCAAGGCGGAGGAGGTCGGTGCGACCCTGCACGAGGTGCGACCGCATGCTGTTGCCCCACGTCAGGACCGCTGCCGCTGCGCTTCGCGCGTAACGGTCTGCTGCGGGATCCGCTGAGCTCGCTCAGCTACCACCGGCTCGACGATGCCGCCTACACACTCTGCGTCCTCATGGGACTACGCAATGCCGCAGACGCCGTGGCACAGGCGGAGAGCCTTCTCGTCCGGGCCTCGACCGAGCACGGCAGGCGCCGGGGCGGGCACGCGCGCACCGGCATCCGCTGACGCCGCACCCGGGCCGACCGCTCGTTCCGTCGCCACCCAGGCAGTACCAGCGGGCGCCGCCTCGCGCGGAAAGCAGTGGATTTATGGTGGTCATGAGGGATTTTATTCGGTCATCGAGCCGAGCGGTGTACGCAGCTTCACCTGGTGTCCTGCTTGCCCGTCTGCGGGGGCGTCATGCGAGTCGAACTGGTCCAACCCGCCGCCAGCGTGCTCTTCGATGTGCCGGACGAGATGCACGCGGAGATCATGGCGCTCATCGACGCGGTCACCGAGGATGCGAAGATGCGGGCCCCGGACCTGGCGGCAGCGTTCGGTGAGTGGTGCTGGCTCGTCTACACGGTCCACGGAGAGGTGATTGAAGTACTAGACGTCGGCTGCGCGCAGTGAGCACCTCTGCTCGGTCGCCTGACTGTCACCGCGTATCGGGCCGGGACTCGTAGCGCAGGCTGTGGAAACGACCGTCCTGCTCGCGCCCCGCGGGGTCGCCTCCCAGCGCCCGTACCGCCTCGATCGCATACCGCTGTTCCCGCCCGTCGGTGAAGAGACGCTGATGGGGATTCTTGGAAACGACCGGTATTGCTCCCCGCCTCACTTGATCCAGTTCTCAACGACCGGGGAGGGTTGGCAGGTATCACGCCGGCGACAAGCCGGTGCCGCGAGGCTGGTCAGGTGCAGCCCGTGCTCGCGGCCCTGCTCAAGGCTGTACGAGGCTCTTCCGGGCGGACTTACGCCTCTTCCGCGGGAATGGCAGGCCGTGCCGCGTAGCGGCTGCGCATCGCGTCGCCGGCTGCGGGGCCCGCGGTGAAGACGTAGGCGGCGCTGTCGTCGAGTCGGCGGCCGGTTTTGGCGTCGACGACGACGGGCTCGACTTCCTCGCCGCTGTGCGCGTCGACGAGGATCATGCTGCGCTCCGGTGGCGTGAGGCGGGCATTGCCCCACGCGGCCAGGGCGACGATCACCGGGCGCAGCGAGCGCCCGAGTTCGGTGAGTACGTACTCGTGCCGGACGGGGCTGGTCTGGTAGGGCCGGCGCTCCAGCAGACCGTCCGCGACCAGGGTCTTCAGCCGGGTGGTGAGCATGCTGGAGGAGATGCCCAGGCTCTCCTGGAACTGGTCGAAGCGGGTGTAGCCGTCGAAGGCGTCGTGGAGGATCAGCAGTGTCCACCACTCGCCGACGTGTTCCACCGTCGTGGACAGCGGGCACTCCCGGTCCTCCAGCCTGATCCGGCTTGCCACGGCGACCATCCCCTCAGTTACTGCTAAAGTCGAAGTTAGTAGCTTTTATTTTAGCAGTCGAGACGGGAGCGGCGCCTCGTATACCCGCGCCCGGGAACGGAGCACACCGTGACCACATCCATCAGCGAATCCCTCGAAGGCCGACGCGCTCTGGTCACCGGCGGCACCAAGGGCACCGGAGCCGCGATCGCCCGACGGCTCGCCGAGGCCGGCGCGACCGTGCTGGTCACCGCCCGCAGCCGCCCCGACGACGTCGAGGAGAAGACGTTCATCACCGCCGACCTGTCCACCGCCCGGGGCGCCGCCCACGTCGCCTCCGAGGTGGACGCCCGCGTGGGAGGCGTCGATATCCTGGTCAACACCCTCGGCGGCTCCGAGGCACCGGCAGGAGGATTCGCCGCGCTCGGCGAGGACGACTGGGCCAGGGAGCTGAACACGAACCTGCTGGCCGCCGTCCGCCTGGACCGCGCACTCCTCCCGCACATGATCGCCACGGGCAGGGGCGCGGTCGTGCACGTCACCTCGATCCAGCGCCGCATGCCGCTGTGGAACGGCACCCTGGCCTACGCCGCCGCCAAGGCCGCCCTGACCACGTACAGCAAGGGCCTGGCCAACCAGGTCGCCCCGCACGGCGTCCGCGTCAACACCGTCTCGCCCGGTTTCGTCCAGACCTCGGCCGCCGACAACCTCGTCGCCCGGATCGCCCACGACGCCGGCATCAGCCAGGAAGCGGCGCTGGGCCGGCTCATGGACTCCCTGGGAGGCATCCCGCTCGGCCGTCCCAACCGGCCCGAGGAGGTCGCCGAGCTCGTCGCCTTCCTCGTTTCCGACCGCGCCTCGGCCATCGTCGGCGCCGAACACGTCATCGACGGCGGCACCACCCCCACCGTCTGAACCCGCCACCACCATCAGGAGCGTCATGCACGACAACCAGCCCCGGACCATCACCCCGGACGACCTGCCCGCGGTGATCACCCGCTACCTCACAGCGCACCGCGCCCACGACACCGCCACCGCGGTCACGACGTTCACCGACGACGCCACAGTGATCGACGACGGCAACACCTACCAGGGCAGCACCGCGATCGAGCGGTGGCTGGACCGATCCGCCACCGAATTCACCTACACCATCCACCTCACGAACGCCCAGCAGACCGACACCGCCCACTACATCGCCACACACCACCTCGAAGGCAACTTCCCCGGCGGCACCATCGATCTCCACTATCGGTTCACGCTCCGCGACGACCTCATCGAACACCTCGCCATCGAACCCTGAACCCGCTCCCACATCACCTGTTCCCGCCCACAAGAGAGACCCCACCCACCCCAGACCGCCCCGTCCCAGCCCCCGTGCCCACCCAGCCACCCGACCAAGAACCAGCCCTCAAGTTCGGCATCCACCCGCAGATCAGCACTTGCACGCCTGAGGAATCAAGGCGAGCAACTCCGGGGCCATCCTCAGCACAGGGTGAGGAGATTCAAAGATCCCCATCAACGCTGCGGATAGGTGTGGGAGACATCGACGGCGGTGCTCAGACCGTGCACGGCCAGTGCCCGGACGATCGGGTGGTACGACACGGTCCGCAGAACGAACGCGCTGACCCACACCGGCCTTCTGACACTGTCCAGCAGTGCCCTGAATGTGCGGGCGGTGATATAGCTGCCGCCGCCTGTCAGCGTGATGAGGCCGACCTCGTCGAGCGCGCGCCTCAGACCGGGGCTGGGTGGACTCTGTTCCAGGTCATCGGTGAAGGCGGCGTCCAGCAGTCCCACCTCGAGTGCGTACTGCACGGCGGGTGCCGCCACGTCCAGGCCGAAGACAGGTACTGCGCCCGGTCGGCGTCGCTCGGCATAGAACTCCTTGTCCCATGCGGCGAGCTCTGGAAGGAGCCGTACCACAGGCAGGTGAGCTCGGCCAGGCGCACGGTCTCGGTGCGCTGGTAGCGGTGGACCTCGAAGGATGTGAAGGCGAGGGCAGCGGCCAGTTCCTTCGCGGTGCCCAGGCGGGCGCCCTTGAGCGCGGGGCGGCCGCGCTTGCCGGTGCGTGGCGGGGCGAGGTCATAGAGCACCGCGGACGCGGGCAGGCGGGTGGTGAAGGTGCAGGTGGCGGGCAGGTCGCGCAGCGTCTTGCCGTGGTAGGCCGCGTCCGCGACGACGTGGATGCGCCGGCCGTGGTGGCAGGCGGCGAGGAGGCGGAGCATGGACGCGGCGAGGTCGACCTTGGACTGCTCCTGCTTCGGGCGCCACAGCCGGGCCATCACCGGCAGGCACACCGGCCGTGCGAGGCAGGAGAGTTGGACCACGATGCCGATCACGACGAAGCAGGTCCCGCGCCCGACCGGCTTGGGACCCTTGGCGGCGCCGTCGTGCTGCCAGGCCGCCCCGAACACCTTCTTCCCACGCCGCTTGAACAGGGTGTCGTCCGCCGCGACGGTCAGCACCGCGCTCTCGGGCAGCAGGCGGCGCACGATCAAGTGGGACAGGCACACGCCCAGCAGGTCCGGGCTCCACCGGGCGCGGGAGAAGAACACGTGGGCGCGGTCATGAGACCAGACGCGCGTCAACTCCGCGCCGCTGAGCATCCCGGTCACCGTGCACCGCCCGGTCTGCGCGATCAGCCCCGTGACCAGCGAGGAGAAGGTGGTGAAGGTGGGAGCGGTGAAGCAGCCCCGCAGCAACTCCAACACGGCGAGCAGCGAAGCAGGTGCGGTCGGATCCGGCAGCATCGGTGGGTCCCTCCCCGGAGGAGACAGAAGCACCGCCGATGCTTCTCTGCTGTCTCCAGCCTGCGCGGCCGGATGACGCCACATCACCCGTCTGAACTAGGGCGCGTACCGAGTCACGGTCAAACCGCCTTGTCCGTATTGCTGGTCAGGGTGACCACATGTCACAGACGCTTCCGCCCCTGATCACCGAGGCGGCAGCCTTGTCGGTCGCCGGAGAGCGGATCCGCCGGTACGGGATGGGACCAGCTCTCATCGGGGCAGGGACGGACGCAACCGTCGTCATTGTCGCGCCCGGGGACAACCATGGGGTCAGCGGCGTCCAGGACTCCACCAAGGTGCTCCTGCGCGGAGACAGGATTCCGGAGCTCCACTCACGGTTCGAATTTCGAGGGCCGCTGCCCATCCACGTCTTCGTCCGCCTCGACCAGGGCTGCCTTCCCCTCGGCACCGCGCTCTGCAGAGGAAGGCCGTCCGCACCCGCCGGTTTCGACCACGCCGACCTGGAGCTCGACAAGCCTTTGACCCGCCGACTGCTGGACGCGGTCCGGCCGGTCCCGGCACCCGGGCCAGTGCCGGGGACGGACTGGGTCGACCATGTGGAGACGGATCCGATCCGGGCCCTGGAGTCGTTCATCCTCGGCTGGTTTCCCGCCGAGGCGACCGAGCCGACAGAGGAAGCGAGCGCGGCGGGCGAACCGGAGGACCTGCCGGAGGCGTTGACCGCCTTCCACCGCCTGGCCCGCCTCCGTCCTGCTGTCCACAGGTTCCGCAACCCAGTGCTGAAACAGCCCCGGCGAACTTCCGGGCCGCGCGGCGGCCGGATGGTCTTCGCCGTGGACGGCGAGGGCGTTCGGGACTGGTCCATCCCTTGGCCACCGCAAGAACCGGGCGAAGCCGATCCCCGTGTACGGCTCACCGAAGACCCCTTCTTCGAGGACCCGGAGACGGTCCTTGAAGAGGAACCGCTGAGCCGCTTCCTCCTGCAGTACACCCTCTACGAGGCCATGAATGCCGCCTCCTACCACGCGTATGCGTACTGCATGCCGACCGCGCGTCTCGCCCCGTTGTGGAGCATGCTGCGCCCCGTACCCCTGAGCCCGTTCCTGCCGACCTACACCGCCGAGAAGTTCTTTGTCGCTCCCGAACTGCTCACCACGGTCAGCGGCGATGAGAACGAGGCCGTCGTGGCCTTCGCCGCGCTCCACCGCGCCACCTTGACACCGCTACTTGACCATGGGTTCCGCTGGTTTCGATTCGACGGCTGAGGCATGAGGCCCGTCATCGGGGCGCATACCCGGTCGTGGTCGGAGGCCGGCGAGGTAGCTGTCCCGGGGTCTTGTCGTATCTGGTGGCGATGCCTCGCCAGGCCTTCAGCTTGTTGATGAGGCGCTCGACAGCGTTCCGTTCCTTGTAGAGGTCAGCGTCGTGGCTGACGGGCCGACCGCCCGCGGAGCCCTTCTTCTCCCGGTTGGCGGCCTGGTCTCCCTTCTCCGGGATCACGGCCTTGATGCCGCGTCTACGCAGGTGGGCCCGGTTTCCGTTGGATGAGTAGGCCTTGTCGCCAGCGACCGCGTCCGGCCGGCTTCGAGGGCGACCGACGGGTCCGCGGACCCGTATCTTCCCCAGCACGGGGATGAACTGCGGACTGTCCGCGACCTGCCCCGCGGTCAGCACGAATGCCGGCGGGCGGCACTTGCGGTCGGCGGCCAGGCGCACCTTGCTGGTCTGCCCACCTCTGGAGCGTCCCAGCAGGCTGGCCTCCAGCCGGAGTTTTCGCCGACGGCGGATGCTTCGTCGCTCCTCACGCCCGGGAAGGGTCCCGGCGTCCTGCCCGTCTTGTTCTTCCAGGCTGCCCCCTTTGACCTGGCCTTCTCCGCCTCGGCGGCAGCCCGCAGTCAGCACGTCCTGGTCCAGGTGCATCCCGGCCGCGTCGTGGTGAGCACGCACGGTGGTGGAGTCGATGCTCACGAGGGACAGATCCACCTCGCCGCGCTTCGCGGCTTCAGCGATCAGGCCCTCCAGCAGGGCCTCGAAGACACCCATGTCACGCCACTGCCGGAAGCGATTGTGGACGGTAGGCCAGGCACCGAACTCCTGCGGCATCTCCCGCCACTGCCCGCCGGACCTGAATCGCCAGATCACACCCTCGAACTGCTGCCGCAGCCGCTGCGGGTACGGGCCGTACTCGCCGACCGGCAGATACGGCCCGATGAACTCCCATTCCTCGTCCGTCAGTTGCACTCGAGTCACGCAAGAGGGTCTACTGGTCCAGGCCCCGCCACGAGGGCGAGTCCCGCAGATTGGTCACGACCCGATACGCGCCCTAGCTCCGTCCGACCGGCCGGAGGTGGCTCTCGGCGAAGCTGCGCAGTTCGTCGCGGGTTCGTGCGGGGTCGGTCGCGGCTTCGATGGCACGGCCTCTGGGGAGGTAGCGGACGCCGTCGATCTCGCAGATCAGCGGCCCCACGCCGGTGTTGAGCACCAGGGCCTCGCCGACCGGAGCGGGACCGCCGACGGTGCGGCGCTCACTGCCGCGGGATCGGGAGATCGGCTGGAGGAACAGCGGCGCTGTCACCTCGCCGCCCTCCGGTCGGAACAGGACCAGCGCCATCTCGCCGGGATCCCGGCACAGACGGACGTAGCGCATGGGCTGCCATGTGCCCTTCCCGGCGTCCGAACGCGCGGCACGCAGTACCGGACCGCACAGGGTGGAGCGGTCGGTCGTGACCCAGCCGATCCGGGCGAGGGACGCGATGCCGACCGTGCCGAACACGAGGAAGCGCCAGTGCCCCAGGTGGAAGTGGTCCTCGAGGATGGCGGCGGAGGAGAACCCAAGGGAGTACCAGGCGTTGGTGCCGAGGGCGGTGGTCAGCACCCAGATGCGCGGCGATATGGACGTGCGGCCGAAGCCGCGGCGCGGCGGGGTCACCCGGGGGCCCGGGCGATGGCGATCGCCGTGCCGGGCCGCGGCGGCGAGGCTCGCGTAGCTCAGGTCGTCATCGAGGGCGGGCCACCTGTCCTCGCCCGCCTCGTCGCCCGCGGCCGCCCGCGGGGGGATCGCCGGCCGGGCCCGGCGCGCCAGCCGGACACGTCTGGCGCAGGCCAGCGGGTTGACCATCAACGCACCGCCCAGGCCGAGCAGGCCGAGGCCGCCTCCGAGCACGGCGACCACACTCAGGACGGTTCGCGTGTTCACGGCCTCACCCAGGAAGGGCCAGGGCAGGGCGGTGATCCGGATGCGGTCGCCGGAGCGGACGTCTGTCGTGTCGCAGTCCACAGCCGCCCGCTGTGCGCCGCCGTCCCAGCCGACGGTGCAGCTGTCGTCGTCCCGGTCCACACGGACGACCTCGGCGGCGATGTGCTTCCCGAGCAGCGCGACGTCCGCGGTGGCCAGGCCCACGAACAGGGACGCCGCGAGGGCGAGTACCGCCCATGGCGGTGCGGCCGGCAGAAGCAGCCGTCGGGCGGGCGCGGAAACCGGGCGGGTCTGTTCGCCCAGCCAGGCGCCGAGGGTCCGCGCATCGTGCGTGGCCAAGCGCAGCCGCAGCACCTGGCCTTCGGGTGTCCGGTAGCGCAGGTTGACCTTCTCGAAGGGGGGCCGACCGTTGGCGGAGACTGTCGCGTCCAGGGCCTCGCCACCGCGTGGCAGGGCGGTGACGTTCCCGGAACGGTCCAGAAAGACGGGCCCGTTGAGGCGTGGGTCGACCAGCAGTCGGCCCTTGTGGCCGTCGAGTCGGCAGCGGAAGTGCACGGCCCGGCCCGCTGCAAGTCCGCGCCGCCTCCTTGCCGCCGCCCACCGGGCCAGCCCGGCTATGACCATGGGGATCACCACGAGCCCCACAAAGCTGGCGATCATCGGTTCCGTCGTCTCCTCCGCTGTGAGTGATCGGAGAAGCGTACGAGGGCTGCCAGGGGCCCTGGCCCGGGGGTGCCCTCGGGCCTGCCTGGATGATTCGGCACCACAGTGGACGGCCGCGCCGTGCGTCGCGGGGCCCGCAGTTCCGTTGGAGAGCATCTAGTTACTCTGAGCGACCCCAACGACGATCAACGAAAACGTCGAAAGTCGAGAGAACCCATGGGCGGCCCGGAATATCGCGCGCTTGGAATGACGCTCCCTGCCAGTCGGCGCCGACACCTGGACCACCGACAAGCGCAAGGCGTTCGCCAACGACCTCACCCACTCGCAGTTGATCGCTGTCTCCGGCGCCTCTAGGGCCTGTCCGGCGGATCAACGTTGCGTCGGCGTCGCGCGCCAGGTGAGCCGTTGCCAGCAGCAGCGATATCTGCTGGCCAGCGACCCGGCGCGCCTGCCATGATCGGCTTCATGGCCACGGATATCCATGGATTCATCGAGGTCAGGAACAGCTACATGGACAGCTCCGAGCCCGATGATGACGATGAGCTGTTCTTCCGCTGGCACCCGGCGATTGCTCTGGATCATGTCTACGAGGGCCGGTCCTATGCGGCCTTCGGCTGCCTCTTCGGCGTCCGCGGAGGGTCCTTCGAGCCGCTTGCAGCGCAGCGTGGCTTTCCGCTGGACGCCTCACGCGCTGCAACGCGGGCCTTCGAGTGGGAACGGGAGGACTCGCACAGCCCGTCCTGGATCAGCTGGGCGGAATTGGAAGAGGCTGACTGGGACAGCACGGAATCAATTGCGGGCCATCCGCGCCTGAGACACGTCTCACCCGGCGCCAGGTCGTGCGTGACGAGGACTGGGGTGACGTCTGGTCGGTCATGGCCGTGCTTGCCAAGCGACACGGGGCCGAGAACGTCCGTCTGGTGGTCTGGTTCGATAACTAAGGCTGACCCAGCGGATCAAGGCCGCAGCCAGAGTCGGATCGCTGTGACGGTGACGGTGCCGTGGAAGATGTAGGCCCGTTTGTCATATCTCGTGGCGACGGCCCGGGAGTTCTTGAGGGCGTTGATCGTTCGCTCGACTTCGTTGCGACGCTTGTAGATCGTCTTGTCGAAACTGGTGGGCCGGCCGCCTTGGCTGCCACGGCGCTTGCGGTTGGCCCGCTGGTCCTTCGGCTCGGGGATGGTGTGCTTGATCTGGCGTCTTCGCAGGTAGCGGCGGTTTCGGCGGGATGAGTACGCCTTATCGCCGCCGAGGTGATCGGGACGGGTGCGGGGACGTCCGCCTTCCTCGCGGGTCACCCTGACACGTTCCATGACCGGGATGAGCTGTGGGGCGTCGCCCCATTGGCCAGGCGTGAGCAGGAACGCGAGCGGTCGCCGACCTCCCTCGCCTGCCAGGTGGATTTTGCAGGTCAGTCCGCCCCGGGAGCGTCCGAGTCCCTCGTCGGGGCGGTGCTGCCGGGGCGTGCGTCTTTTCCCGGCACTAGCGGCGGCTTCTTGCGTGCTCCGGCGGCGTGCTGGTGAGCGCGGCACGAGGTCGAGTCCACGCTCACCATCGACCAGCCGTCTTCGAGGGCCTGCAGGGCCTGCTCGCACGGATGGACGCCAGCGCGGACCTCCGCGTCGTCGTCTTCGAGAGTGCGAACCCCGACTTTTACCTTGCCCACTCTGACATGTCCGGCAAGGCAAGGGACTACACCAACAGCGGTGGCCCTTCCGGCGTGAGCATTCTGACGGACACCCTCGTCCGCCTGACCAAGTCCCCTGTGGTGAGCATCGCGAAGATCCGCGGCCGTGCTCGCGGCTTGGGCAGCGAATTCGCCCTCGCCTGTGACATGCGCTTCGCCTCCCGTGAGAACGCCATCCTTGGTCAGCCCGAGGTCGGCGTGGGGGTCATTCCTGGCGCCGGTGGCACGGAGCGTCTTCCCTGGCTGAGCGGCCGAGGCCGTGCGCTGGAAATCATTCTCGGTGCGGACGACTTCGACGCCGACACCGCTGAACGGTACGGCTGGGTCAACCGGTCTCTTCCGGACAGCGAGCTGGACGGCTTCGTCGACAGGCTCGCACGGCGCCTCGCCTCTTTTGACCGGCGCCCGATCGAGGCGGCGAAGAACCTCGTGAACCAGGTCTCCCTGCCGTCCATGGACAGGATCCTCGACGGCCGTAACGCTTTCTACGCCAGCCTTGCCTGGCGCGAAACCCAGTAGCGAGTCGCTGCCCTGTTCAAGCGCGGGATGCAGCAGGAAGGCGACCTGGAAAACCGATTCGGCGCACACCTCGCCGATCTGCTCGACGACTGAATCAGGCGCGGGTGTTCAGCGGGCCGGGGTGATCTGCGGTTGCCGGGTCAATCCTCGATTCAGCGGTGCTTCGAGCGGGGAAGGCGGCGATTTGCGCAGCCCCGGCGGCACGGCGGGCCATCGGTGGGCCGTGGTCAGAGCATCGATCGGGATCCGTGCGCGTCTGACGCACTGCTGTGGCGGTGACGCACGTATGACGCACGAGGCTCGCTGAGAGGTTTGGATTTCGCCTCGAAACCCCATCTGACCTGCGTGTTCCCTGGATTGGGTCAAACTGCACACCTTTCCGATGACGCATCACGTGGAGTGCGTGGCGATTCTTGAGCCGGTCGGAAAGGGTGCCTGACCTGCGGGTTCGGGTGGCGTGCGCTGTGGGCGTTACGGGCGATATCTTGACGCTCATTTGACGCTCGTTCTGATGGGGCGTCAGGCTCACTGAAGTGCTGTTCAGGCCGCGTGCAGCGACGACGGTCAACGTAGGTGTAACTGCATACGAGGGTCTGGCCGTTGGTGTGTCGCTGTCGCGGGACTGCCACCGAGGAGGAAGGGTCCGATACCGGCAAGGCCCGGCGTTGCGGCGAACTTCCGGCATCGCCTTCTCGGCCAGGTTGGGCCGCCCATGGGCAGGAGAGCGGGCGGGGTGTTTCCAGGCGTCCTGCCTGGAAACACATCTCTTCACGCCTCGGGCCCAGGCGGCTCAGGTTTGAGGCGCGGAGTCAACTCCGACGTCCTTGCAAGCGCCGACCATGTACCGAGTCAGCGGATCGTGCCCTTGGCGGTCTCGCCCAGGGCGACGTTGTCGACCTGCCAAATGTCCGCTGGAGCTGCCACCGCGTCGGCGAGGAGCTCGCGGATGCGGGCCATGACCGGGCTGGTGGCATGCGCCTTGAGGTCCTCCGGCCTCGTCCACCGTTCCACAATGAACACCGATTCCCCGTCCGTGTGGACCGCGAACAGTTCGCAGCCCTGCTCCTGATGGATCAACGGCACGGTCTCGGCGTAGGCGTCCAGGACATCCTCGACGTGGCCTGGAAGGGGACGTACGCGCGCAATCACGATCGGCATGTGGGGTGTTTCCTATCCGTGTTGTGAATCAGGGGCGATCTGCCGAGGCAAGTCCACACGGGTTGTGCTGACTTCCCCGGTACGTTCCTGCTGGGGCCCGTGGCCGCAGCCTTCGAAGTGGACTGGGCGATCTCCCGCGATATGCAGGGCCGGCACTCGAGACTTCGGCGCGGCACCTGGCGAGGAGCCCGCTGTCGTGCCCGAGAGGCTACTGGGCGATTTGCGGATACAACGCGGCGAGTTCGCCGGAGAGCCCAGCCTTCACCTGACGGGATGTGTCGTCGGCGAGGACCTCATATGCACTGGACACGACGCCGTCCAGTGCCTGTGCCGCGACGCGCTGTGGAGTGGACTTGTGTGCGTCGATGCGCGAGGCCGGATCTGTGTCGACGTACCCGACGTGGAGGCCGGTGACCTCGATGCCGCGTGGCTTCAGCTCCACTCGCAGCGAGTTGGTCTGCGACCAGAAGGCGGACTTCGACGCGTCGTAGGAGCCGCCCGGCCCGACCCGGGAGACCACGGAGTGGAGTTCGAGGATGTGGCCGCCGCCATCGCGCTCGATCAGATGATGGTCAGGAGCGGACGGGCGCCGCATCGGGGGCATGGGCCGACTTGATGACGGGCCTCAGCGGCTGGTGATGCTTGCCCAGACCGACCCAGGCCACGACGGCGGCGAGCGTCAGCGCTGCGCCGGCGATCACGAAGGTGATCGTGAACTGGCTCTCGGCGGGCAGAGCTGCGTGGATGGCGGGGTAGTTGATCACCTTGGAGGCGAGCAGCGAGGTCACCACCGCGCTCGCGATCGGACTGCCGACCGAGCGGGAGATGGAGTTGATGCCATTGGCGATACCGGTCTGATGCAGCGGAACGCTGGCGGCGATCAGGGCGGGCATGGCGGCGTAACCGAAGGAGATGGCGATACCGGCGAGCATGCCGGCGGTGATGACAGAGCCCTCGGCGCCATGTCCCCAGGCCAGCCATGCGAAGCCTACGACGCCGATCAGTGAGCCGACTCCGAGGGTGGATCGGGCACCGATCCGCCGAACCAGCTGTCCGCCGATCGGGCTCGCTGCCAGCGCGATCAGGGCACCTGGCAGGAGGTACTCGACGGAGGCCCGCAGTACGGAGGCGGTGAAGCCGTAGCCGGTGAGCTGTGCGGGCATCTGAACGAGGTAGGAGACACCGATGAACTGAGCAAAGGACGCGAAGCCGACGAAGAGCCCGGCCAGGTTGGTGAAGAGCACCTGGCGGTGGATGAACATCCGCATGTCCACCAGCGGGTTGGCCACCCGGAGTTCGACCAGGACCCAGAGCGCGGCGGCCAGTGCGGAACCGCCCAGGCAGCCCAGCACGCGAGCCGAGGACCAGCCCCACTCGTGGCCCTGGGAGATGCCCAGCAGCAAAAGGACCAGGAAGATGGCCAGAGTCAGTGCGCCGAGGACGTCTATCCGGCCGCCCGTGGGCGACCCGCCGTGCGGGACGGCGACCGCGACTGCGGCCAGGGCGAGGGCGGTCAGCGCAGTGGAGAACCAGAACACCAGGTGGTAGTTCGGGTCCGAGCCCTGGGTGAGCAGGCCCGTGGCTACCAGAGAGAGCCCGCTTCCGAACGCCAGGGTGCCGCTGACCAGGGCCATCGCCCCGTGCAGTTTCTCGTGCGGGACCTCGTCGCGAATGACCGACAGAGCGAGCGGGAAGATCGCGGTGGCGGATCCCTGCAGGACCCGGCCGACGATGAGCAGGGCGAGCGAGGTCGTGGTCGCAGCGATCACCGAGCCGACCAGCATCACCGTCATCACCGCCAGCAGCGTGCGTTTCTTGCCGTACTGGTCACCGACTCGGCCCAGGAGCGGGGTGAAGACCGCCGCCGAGAGCAGCGCGGCGGTGGTCACCCAGCTGACCCCGGACGCGCTGGTGTCCAGGTCTTTCTGAAGCAGCGCAAGGATCGGGATGACCTGGGTCTGGGCCATCGCCACGATCATCGCGGCCAGGCCGAGCGAGACGACGAGGGAGGTGCTGCCGCGTTCGCGGGCATTGTGGCTCATCAGGGCCGGATCTTTCTTGATGAGGGGTTCGGTCTGGTGCGGATCGAACCAAAGACTTGAAGACTTAGATGGTTAAGGTCATGAAGCAATGGTGAAGGTAGATCTCGATGATTGAGGATGTCAAGTAACGTCGCGTACACTTCGGAGCTATGAGCCAGTCCGTTCCGGCCGCCCCAGCCGTCCCCGCGCCCGCCCAGCTCATGGACCAGCTGGCCGCCGCCGCTGCCGCCTACTATCGGCACTTCACTGCCCTGGCGGCCGAGCGCGGCCTGACCCTCGTGCAGGGCAAGACCCTCAGCCTGTTGCGAGAACCGAGGTCGATGCGCAGTCTCGCGGACTTGCTCGCCTGCGACGCCTCGAACATGACTGGCGTTGTGGACCGCCTCGAGTCGCGGGGGCTGGTTCGGCGCGAGGTCGATCCGGCCGATCGACGGATCAAGAACGTGCTGCTCACCGAGGCAGGTGAGCAAACCGTCCGCCTGATCCGCGCGGAGATGATGTCCAGCCTCACCGGGCTTGAACAAATGAGCGAGGATGAGCGGCGCGACTTCCAGGCCCTGCTGTGCCGAGTCTTCCCTGGCACTGCCGCAACCTGACGGAGGGGCGGAGCAAGAGACGCATGTCGCTTCCGGACCCGGGCGACGTCAGGCACGTCTGTCGTTGCGAGGTCACGTCCGCTGGAGTGGTGTGTCGACGGCCACTCGGTGATCTCGTTTTGGGGCTATGCGGTGAGTTCGGCGGGCAGGGCGGTCTCGTCGGTTTCTGACTCGATCGGGCGGAGGCGGGCCTTGGCCAGGAGGTCGAGTCCCGCGTAGCGGCGGGCTTCGGTCCATGCGTCGTTCTGCTCGGCCGGCACCGCTCCGACCAGGCGGATGAGGGCGGTGCGGTCGGGGAAGACGCCGACCACGTCGGTGCGGCTGCGGATCTCCTTGTTCAGCCGCTCCTGTGGATTGTTCGACCAGATCTGCCGCCAGATCTCGCGCGGGAATGCGGTGAACGCCGGCAGGTCGTGCTGGGCGGACTTCGGAACCTGGCAGAGCAAATTTCGGGCGTAGTGCGTGCAGGGCCCGCCGATCGCCGGCGCCGTCCTCGGGCCACGGCACGACGGCACCAAGGGCCCGGGCGCCAACCCGGCTCCACATCAGCCCCTCGACAACGGCCGAGACCGGATCGGCGGCGGTGTGGTCCTTCAGGACGCGGACGACCCCAGCGCCTGGCCGACCTCCGGACGACTGTTCTACCCGGCCGTCGGGCGGGGCCGCGCCTCGGCTCCGCCTTCGGGTACGTCTTCGTGGGGTGCATTCGAGGGTGGGCGGTGGTGTGTCCACCCTCGCAGTGGCCGGGTGCCTGCAGTTGCCCTTTTCAGCCTGGCGGTGACACACGTATGACGCACGAGGCTCTCGGAGGGGTCCTGCATGTTTCCCGGGCAGGCGCAAACTGCGCACCTTCCCGATGACGCATCACGTGGAGTGCGTCGCGGTCCTTGAACCGGTCGGGAAGAGCGTCTGACCTGCGGTTTTGTTTGTGCGGATGATGTGCGGTGCGGGCGTTACGGGCGATATCCTGGCGCTGAAATGACGCTCGCTCTGATGGAGTGTCAGGTGCGATGGCGGGCTGATCAGGCCACCTTAAGCGGAGGGGTGCCGAAGGTTTCTCCGAAGGAGTGAGGCGTCAGCCGCCGGGGGGATCTTCTTGAAGTTTTCCACCTGTGGGCACTGACCTGCGGTGACGCAGTCCGTATCGCTGGCGACGTGCAACGTCCCCCACTCGTGTACGACACGGCATTCACCTGCCGTGCCCACCGCCGCTCCCGCTCCGGCCGCGTCCCCTCCGGCAAGGACCTCGGCGTGGGCCTGCCGGAGGCGACTCGGCGGAGAGCTACGCCGACCGCAGGCGGCACCCGCTCAAAGGGCGGTGCCGAAGTCCTGGGTCCAGTAGCTGTTGGGCTGGGCGAGACCGACGCCGATCTCCTTGAACGTGCAGTTGAGGATGTTGGCCTTGTGGCCAGGGCTGGCCATCCAGCCCGCCATGACCTGCTCGGGAGAGGCGTAACCGTAGGCCACGTTCTCGCCGTAGGCGCTCCAGGTGTACCCGGCACTGGTGATCCGGTCTCCGGGAGAGGAGCCGTCGGACCCGATGTGCGACATGTTCTGGTGAAGCGCCATGTCCTCACTGTGTGCCTGTGCGACCTTGGACAGGGTCGTGTTCAGGGTCAGGGCCGAACAGCCGACCTTGCTGCGCTCGGCATTGACGAGTTCCACGATGCGAGCGACGACTCCGGACGCCGTGGCGGTGGCCTTCGGGGTGCTCGACGGCTTGGGGGTCGCGGAAGCAGCGGCGGTGGTGGTGTTCCGGGTGCTGGGCGACGCGGTGGTGCTGGGCTTGGGAGCGGTGGTCCGTGCGGTGTGCCAAGGCGCTTTGGTCTTCGGCCTCCGCACGGTGGTCTTCCCGGCGCTGGCAGAGGAGTGAGAAGTCTTCGCGGCGCTCGCGGAGGCGCTCGGCGCCGCCGACGCTGTCCGCGAGGGCTCGCCGGCCTGGTCGGTGTTCCAGGGGCGGCCCCAGTTCGCGTCGTTCCACCAGCCCGTCGTGTTCGTTGCGCTGTTCTCGGCGCTGTTGGACCGCTGTCCGCCGCTGTCGGGCCAGTTGGTACAGGCCATGGCGGCGGACGGTATGCCCACGGTGCCCACGGCGACGGCAGCGATGACTATCCGCCGGTAATGCGTTTTCTTGCGATGTTTACCCATGCGTAACCCGCTCCTGAGCTGCGGCGTCGTCCTGCGGGTCGTCATTCTTAGGACGTCTTCACATGGAGCGCAAAGGGCTTCGGTACTAGCTCGCTTCGTAGGCTCGGGCGGCCCTTGCCATGGGAGCGGGGCGCACTGGTCCGTTTTCCGGGGCCTCTGCGGAATTCTGTCGCCCCGTCAGGATCCCCTGTGTGTACGCAGAACGGATGAAGGCGGCTCGCGGGCAGAGGGTCGTGAATCCAGACGCGACGCATGCGCGCCCCAAGCCGGACAAGTCCCATATGTCGTGAGAGTGGCCTCTACTATCCGGCACGCCTAGGTACCGGATTCGGTGTGACGTATGTCATGGGATCATGCACTCTGGTCCCGGCCTGACCTGGATGCCATGGGCCAGAGTGCGGAGTGGGCGAAGCTGCGTCGGGCAAGCCCCGTACGGCAGGGATACGGCCGCCAGGAAATCGCCCACAGCACGGCCTGGGCGGGCCTCGCGCGTCGGGCGCGTACGAGCGCACGGGTCGAGAGTGAGCAGGGACGCCGGGGCCAGGGAGCCTGACTTCGACGAGAACGGACGCTCGACTTTGCCGTGACGGTCGAGGGAACGTCCTGACGCTCGCCTGACGCTGATTTCGCTGGGACGTCAGGGGTCTCGGACCGGAGATCGACGGCTACGTCTCGACCGGCCCTTCGGCTCGTCGGCCACACCCTTGGCCTTCACGAGGGTGACACCGACAGTGAGGGAGCTCCGAGTCGGTGACGCCGATGCTCGTAGACTCATGGCGTGGCATTCATGAGCACCCCGCACTGCTGCTTCCTGTGACCGGAAGGCGCTGAGGGCGATGCCGGACGGCGTCGCCCTCCTTGGTGTGCCTGCTGCGTGAACCACGTTCCCGACGCTGCCCGTTCCTTCCTGAGGCAGTGACGCGCTCGAGCGCGCGTGCAGGCACGGTCTCTTCCTTCCGCCCTTGCCAGGAGTGCCTCGTGCCCGTGTCGCTTCCCCCTGCCCTCGAACTGTCCCTCGACCTGCTGTGCTGCCCGACGTGCCGCACGCGCCGTCTGCACCCCGTCCGCGGCGCACTGCGCTGTCCGGTGGGCCACACCTTCGACATCGCCCGTCACGGCTACGCCGGCCTGCTGACGGGCACCCGCGCCACCAGCGGCGATGACACAGCCATGGTCCAGGCCCGGAACCGGTTCCTGTCCACCGGCACCTACGCGCCCATCCGCAAAGTCGGGGCCCGCCTGGCGATCGATACCGCGCCTGAGCAGGCCACGGTCGTGGACGTGGGATGCGGCACGGGCTACTACCTGGCCGGCGTACTCGACCGGCTGCCCGGCGCCCGTGGTCTGGGTCTGGACACATCGGTGCGCGCGCTGCGCTCGGCAGCCCGTGCCCACGACCGAGGCGCCGCGGTGGCCTGGGACGTCTTCCGTCCCTTCCCGCTGGCCGACGGGGTGGCCGATGTCGTGCTGGACGTGTTCGCCCCGCGCAACCCGGCCGAGTTCTACCGCGTGCTGCGCCCGACCGGCCGGTTGATCGTGGTCCGTCCCACGGGGCGGCACCTGGCCGAGCTGCGCGGCCGGTTGCCTGCGATGGTCACGATCGACCCGGCCAAGGAACAGCGCCTGCACCGGGCGTTGGACCCCTTCTTCGAGGCCGCCGTCACTGAAGAGGTGGAATACTCCGCGACTCTGTCCAGGCAGGATGCCCTGGACCTGGTGGCGATGACGCCGAGCGCCCGCCATGTGAGCCGTACAGACCTGACCGATGACGGCTGCCTGCCCGATCAGGTCACCGTCTCCGTGCTGGCCACCGCCTACCAGCCTCGGTGACCACGAGCGGGCGCATGCTCCTGCCGACCGACGAGCAGTGGGCCCGCCTGGTGGGCGACATCCGGGTTCCGCGAATCGGCCGCGGCAGGCCGCGCACCACACCGGACGCTCTGCTCGCGGACAAGGCGTGCTCCTCGAAGCAGGTCCGTGCGGACCTCGCAGCCCGTGGCATCCGCACCGTGGTCCCTGAACGCGCCGATCAGCAGGCCAACCGCAGGAGAAAGGGCCGCAGCGGCGGACGCCCCCGCGCTCTGGACACCGACGGATGGTGCTCCTTGGAGGGTGGGTGTGGGGCAGGGGTCAGCGGGGTTCGAGGCGCAGGGTGGAGGCGCGGGCCCGGTCGGTCAGGACGTGTTCGACGATGCTGGTGTAACGGCCGTACTTCTCCTGGTAGGCCGCGTCCACATCGGCGTACTCGCCGGGATCGGCGTCGTGGAAGGCGACGTCGGCCCGGACGCCTCCGGCCTCGACACGTCCCTGGTGGCGGGAGCGTGCGCCCCGGTACCAGGGGCCGTCGGCGCCCTTGACCGAGCGGACGTAGAGCCGGTCGCCCGCGCGGACGACCCACATGGTCACGGGGGCACGGAGGGTGCGGTCGCCGCGTTCGGACTCCAGGTCCAGTTCTTCCGCCGCGCCGATCTTTCTCAGGTCGGAGTCGTTCCAGGTGGTCATGGTCCTCATCTTCCGTGGGCGGGGGCCGACGTGCGGGAGTGCGTCACGCCTGCGGGGCGGCGAAGGTCGCGCCGTCGACCACGAACCGGTAGCGGACGTCAGAGGCGAGGATCCGCTCGTAGGCGGTGTTGATGTCCCGCGCGCCGATCAGCTCGATGTCGGCGCTCACGCCGTGCTCGGCCGCGAAGTCGAGCATCTCCTGCGTCTCGGCGATGCCGCCGAACAGCGACCCCGCGTAGGACCGGCCGTTCTGGCACAGGGCGAGGACGTCCATCGGCATCGGCTCCGTCGTCACCCCGGCATTCACCATGGTGCCGTGCAGACGCAGCATCCCGAGGTGGTCGGGGAGGGACACGGGTGCGCTGACGGTGTTCAGGATGATGTCGAAGGTGTTGGCCAGTTCGGTGAACGCCGAGCCGTCACCGGTCACGGCGTAGTGGTCGGCGCCGAGGGCCATGGCGGCCTCGCGCTTGCTGCCGGACCGGGACAGCACGGTCACGTCGGCGCCCATCGCCTTGGCCATCTTCACGCCGAGGTGGCCCAGGCCGCCGAGGCCGACGACCGCGGCCTTGGTACCGGGCCGGGCGCCGAACCGCTTGAGCGGGGCGTAGACGGTGATGCCGGCGCACAGCAGGGGAGCGGCGGCCGCCGGGGCGAGGGCTTCGGGCACGCGGACGACGAAGTCCTCAGGGGCGACGATCGCCTCGGAGTAGCCGCCCTGGGTGTGCGAGCCCGGTTCGACGGGGTCGGGGCTGCCGAAGACCAGGGTGTGGCCCTTGAGGCAGTACTGCTCCTGGCCGGCCCGGCAGTTCTCGCACTCACGGCAGGAGTTGACCATGCAGCCGATGCCGACCAGGTCGCCGGCCTGGTGGCGGGTGACCTCGGAGCCGACCTCGGTCACCCGGCCGACGATCTCGTGGCCGGGGACGAGCGGACTGACCGGCAGCGGGCCGAACGCACCGCCGGCGAAGTTGATGTCGGAGTGGCAGATACCGCAGTAGAGGATGTCGAGCCTGACATCGTGCGGGCCGACGTCCCGGCGCTCGATGGTCAGGGCGGTGAGCGGCTTGCCTGCTTCGTGGGTGCCGAACGCGTTGACAGTGGTGGACACGGTGATTCCTGTGCGTGGGTGAGAGGTGAGGTCAGGCTTCGGGGATGGCGCGGCCGTAGGCGGCGAGGGTGATGTTCTCGGGTTCGGGGCCGCCGCGGCGGCCGGTCTCCAGGGCGTCGAGGGCCTTCAGCTCGTCCTTGGTCAGCTCGAAGTCGAACACGTCGATGTTCTCGGCGATGCGGTGGCGCCTGGTCGACTTGGGGATCACGGAGCGGCCGTGCTCCAGGCCCCAGCGGAGCAGCACCTGGGCGGGACTCTTGCCGTGCGCCTCGGCGATGCCGGTGACGACCGAGTCCTCCAGGACACTTCTGCGGTTCTCGCCGTACCCCGGGTAGAAGGTGATGCCGCCGATGGGGGACCACGCCTGGTTGAGGATGCCGTGCTCGTCGTCGAAGTCGAGGACGGCGCGCTGCTGGAAGTAGGGGTGGATCTCCAGCTGGTTGACCGCGGGGACGACGGTGGCGGCGTCGAGCAGCGCGGTCAAGTGGTCGACCATGAAATTGCTGACGCCGATGGCCCGGACCCTGCCGTCGGCCAAGAGCTTCTCCAGAGCGCGGTAGGCGGCGAGGGTCCTGTCGAAGTCCGACGGGAGGGCCTGGTGCAGGATGAGCAGGTCGATGCGGTCGACGCCCAGCTTGGCGGCGCTCTTGTCGAAGCCGTGCAGGGTCTCGTCGTAGCCGTAGTCGCTGATCCAGATCTTCGTCTCGATGAAGATGTCGTCCCGGGGGACTGCGGATTCGCGGATGGCCCGGCCGACCTCGCGTTCGTTGCCGTACGCGGCGGCGGTGTCGATGTGCCGGTAGCCGAGGTCGAGCGCGGCCGTGACGGCGGCCCGGGTCTCGTCCGGCGGGGTCTGGAAGACGCCGAGCCCGAGGGCGGGCATCTCGACGCCGTTGTTGAGGGTGAGGGTCTGCATCACAGGGACCTTTCGGTAGGGGTGGCCCGGGAGGGCACGATGAGGGTCACGACGGCCAGGACCGCCAGGGCGAGCAGGACGGCGGAGCCGGTCAGGGCGGCGCCCGAGCGGGCCGCGATGTCGGCGGCCTCGTGGCCGGTGGAGACGGTGGCGGCCACGGCGGTCAGGATGCTCAGGCTCAGCGCGCACCACCGGCTCCGCGCGGCTCCGGCCAGGAGCGAGCCCGGCGAGAAGACGATCGAGGAAGAGAGGAACAGTCTGCGGTGTCCGAACAGGTCACCGCCCCGGGCGCCCAGGAGCAGCACCCCGCCGCAGATGATCGAGTCGTCCAGGATGACCATCAAACAGCCGACGAAGATGATCGCCAGGATCACTGTCGCGTGGACCGGGGTCCTGTGCGGCCGCGGCGCCGGGCGCGGCGTGGTGCCGGTCGGGTCACCTGGTGCTTCGGCGGCTCCCCGAAGGTCCGGGCCGGCTGTACGCCCGGTGCGGACGTCGCCGGTTCCCGGCAGAGGCGCTGTGCGCACGGTGCTCCTCCGGACAGATCGGTCTCTGGTTCGGGCCCGGTCGTGATCGGCCGGGACCTCGGCCTTTTCCAGAGAACCGCGCCTCGGCCCGCGGGTGGGAGTCACTGCTCTTCCAGGTAATGGCAGTACCTCGCAGGCACTTGCCGACCGATCTACCGTGAGGAGACCGGCACAGGATTCACGACGATCAGAAGGAGCCACCGCATGTCCGCCCTCGCTGCCACCGCAGAAGCTCCGGGGCCTGAGCATGGCTGACACCGGCAGGAAGACCCTGGCCGCCGAGGTCCGCGAGTTCCTGAGCACCCGGCGGGCCCGGATCACCCCGGAGCAGGCCGGGCTGCCGGTCTACGGCGGGAACCGCCGGGTCGCCGGCCTCCGCCGCGAGGAGGTCGCCCTGCTCGCGGGCATGAGCGTGGACTACTACATCCGGCTCGAGCGCGGGAATCTCACCGGTGCTTCGGACTCGGTGCTCGACGCCCTCGCGCAAGCACTCCAGCTGGACGAGGCCGAACGCACCCACCTCTACGACCTCGCCCGCACGGCGACGCCGTCGGGTCGACGGCCCACGGTGACCGCGTCCCGGGTGCGGCCCACGATCATGCGGCTGCTCGACTCGATGACCGACGTGCCGGCCTACGTGCGCAACGCGCGCTTCGACATCCTGGCCGCCAACACGCTGGGACGGGCGCTGTACGCACCCGTCTTCGACTCGCCGCTGTTCGCCCGGCGCGGTCCGGTCAACAGCGCCCGCTTCATGTTCCTCGATCCCGCCAGCCAGGAGTTCTGGACGGACTGGGAAAAGGGCGCCGACGACGCGGTCGCCTTCCTGCGCACCGAGACGGGTCGGGCACCCCACGACAAGGCGCTCACCGATCTGATCGGAGAGCTGACGACCAGGAGTGACGCCTTCGCCCGCCGGTGGGCCCGCCATGACGTGAAGTTCCACCGCTCCGGCGTCAAGAACCTTCACCACCCGCTGGTCGGTGATCTCGCGTTGCCCTACGAGGCGATGGACCTGCCGGCCGATCCCGGCCTGCGCCTCAACTTCTACACCCCGGAACCGGACTCCCGGGAGCGGGAGGCCCTGGGCCTGCTCGCCAGCTGGGCGGGTTCCGGCACCGCCGTCCGCACCGTGCACGACTGACCACCACACGATCGAGGAGAACCGTTTCATGCAGTACCGACCGCTCGGCCGCACCGGCGTCCGGGTCAGCCCGCTCTGCCTGGGTGCGATGATGTTCGGCCCCTGGGGCAACGAGGACGAGGCCGATTCGATCCGGATCATCCACCGCGCCCTCGACGCAGGGCTCAACTTCGTCGACACCGCGGACGTGTACTCCGCCGGCGTCTCGGAGGAGATCGTCGGCAAGGCCCTGAAAGACCGCCGCGAGGACGTGTTCCTGGCGACCAAGTTCTTCATGCCGATGGCCCAGGACGACCCCAACCAGCGTGGCGGCTCGCGGCGTTGGATCATCCGCGAGGTGGAGAACTCCCTGCGGCGGCTCGGCACCGACCACATCGACCTCTACCAGGTCCACCGCCCCAGCCCCGACACCGACGTCTCGGAAACCCTCGGCGCCCTCTCCGACCTCGTCCACCAGGGCAAGGTCCGTTACATCGGATCCTCGTCCTACTCCGGCTCCCAGATCGTCGAGGCCCAGTGGGTCTCGCGCGAGCGGAACCTGGAGCGGTTCGTGACCGAGCAGCCGCCGTACTCGATCCTGGTCCGCGGCATCGAGGAGGACGTGCTTCCCACCGCGCGCCGCCATGGCATGGGCACCCTCACCTACAGTCCGCTGTCCGGAGGCTGGCTCTCCGGCCGCTACCGCAAGCACGCCACCGAGGGGCCCGCCTCCGCGGCCCGCCCCCAGGCACGCTTCGACATGAGTACCCCCGCCAACCGGCGCAAGCTCGACGCCGTCGAACAACTCGCCGTGCTGGCGGAGAAGGCCGGTCTCACGCTCATCGAGCTCGCCGTCGCCTTCGTCATCAACCACCCCGGCGTCACCTCGGCGATCATCGGGCCCCGCACCATGGAACAGCTGGAGGCGTTCCTGCCCGCCGCCGATGTCACGCTGTCGGCCGACGTGCTCGACGCCATCGACGAGATCGTCGCCCCCGGCGTCACGGTCAACCCGGTCGACAACAGCTACGGCGACTTCGAGCTGCGCGCCGACCAGCGGCGGCGGTGAGGCGAGCAGCTCGGCAGGTCACGGGCGGCCGACCCGCTCGACGCGCCGGCTCCCGTGCGAGTGCTTCGGATCCCCGGCCCCGGGTCATGCCGGCACGGTCTGCCGTTCGGTGCCCCACTCGGCGGCGCGCAGGGTGTTGACCACGAGCATCGCGATGGTCATCGGCCCGACCCCGCCGGGCACGGGCGTGATGCGCCCGGCGATGCCGTCCAGTTCGGCGGCACGGACGTCTCCCGTGAGTCCGGTGGGGGTGCGGTGGATGCCGACGTCGATGACGGTGGCGCCGGGTTTGACGTGTTCGGGGCCGACGAGGCCGCGTACTCCTGTGGCCACCACCACGATCTCGGCAGGCCGGGTGACGGCTGCGAGGTCCGCGGTGAACTCGTGGGCGACCGACACGGTGGCGCCCCGCCGCAGCAGCAGCTGCGTCAGCGGGCTTCCCACCAACTCACCCCAGCCGACCATGGCAACGCACGCGCCCCTGAGCTCGATGCCCTCGGCGTCGAGGAGTTCGATCACACCGCTCGGCGTGCAGGGGCGCAGTCCGCGCTCACCACGGGCCAGCCGGCCGGCGCTCGCGGTGGTCAGGCCGTCCACGTCCTTGGCGACGGGGATGCGGTCGATCAGGGTCGCGGCAGTCAGGTGGGGCGGCAGAGGCAGCTGCAGGAGAATCCCGGACACCTCCGGATCGTGGGCCAACTCATCGATGACGGTGGCGACTTCGAGCTGTGTGGCCCGCTCGGGCAGCTGCCGGTGGAAGTCGCGCATACCGGCCTCTCGGATGGCCCGGCGTTTGGCGGCGACGTAGACGGCGCTCGCCGGGTCGTCGCCGACGAGGACGGTGGCGAGCCCGGGCACGCGTCCCGAGCGTGCGGCCTCGGCGACCCGGTCGGCGACCGAGGCCCGGATCCGCCGGGCGATCTTCGAACCGTCGATCCTGCTTGTCATGGTGGCGAACCGCCTTCTGCTGGTGAACGATTCGCCCGGTGGAGAGGACCGCGTGCCGGATACGGCCTGGGCGGCCGCGGCTGTACGGCGCCGGAACCTGTTGGTGCCCTCCGGCGCGCGACAAGACCACCTGTCCCTGTGCCGGGCGGTTTGCCTGTCGGAATACGGGAGTTGCCAGGCGAAGACGATGGTGTGTTTGCCGTTGCGGATGACCCTGTCCTCCGCATGCCAGAGCACGGCGCGCGAAAGGACGGCCCGTTCGACGTCGGCGCCGCGACGGGCGAGGTCCGCGGCCGTGTCCGCGTGGCTGACGCGAACGACGTCCTGCTCGATGAT
>NZ_JAGXJL010000377.1:0-249 GCF_019091475.1 Streptomyces sp. GbtcB6
TTGAAGAGTTCCGGTCATAGCTGCTACCCTGTTTTTGTATACATAGAGACCGGTGCCAAGAAACCGTATAAAGACATCTAAAATAGGCATAGGACAGAGAGGAGCCTAGGTCCAGGTCTAGTATCAAGTGTTGCAGAGTAGAGTTCACAGAGCCAGAGCCAGGATGAAACCGGGATTCAACCAGAACAGTCAATTCTGCTGCCTCATCTCTTGCTTCTGTTTTAGATGCTTACCCTTACTTTTGATCTA
>NZ_JAGXJL010000378.1:0-249 GCF_019091475.1 Streptomyces sp. GbtcB6
GAATCAAGGGCTAGATTTCTGAACGGAAGGAGTCATTTAATTCCGCTGCAACCAATGTAAGGTTACTTAAACTTTATATGTGTTTATTTTATCGTTTTAGAAAGTTCATATTTAGGATGTTAATAAACATACTTGTGAGTAGATCTAAGATCCTGGTAAAATAATATCCAACAACTGGCCTCAGAGCCATGGTAATTGATTTACTTACATGTAATTTGGACTTTAAAACGATTGTTTGTATGTTCTTTG
>NZ_JAGXJL010000379.1:0-249 GCF_019091475.1 Streptomyces sp. GbtcB6
TCTCTCTAAGAAAGATTGTTTCCTTTCTATTTTATTTCATTTCAGTTTATTACTTCCAACTTAGCGCCACCTTAATTATTTGCTTCACTGCACGGAGAGCCCACCCTGAGTCCAATTCCTCTTGTTAATTGGTGCAGAGATTACTTAACTGATTTCAACACCGCTGTCCAAAGCTCTAAACCATGTAGACACGATAGAAAGGTGAGTTGGTCCCCTCCTCCAAGGAATTGTTTGAAAATCAATGTTGAT
>NZ_JAGXJL010000380.1:0-249 GCF_019091475.1 Streptomyces sp. GbtcB6
GCATCCACTGCCGGTGGCCTAATACATGACTGCACTCCCGTCAGAGTAGGGAGAATGTAATCTCTCAAGCTACGGCCATTAGCTTGATCTTCCACAGCGCCACCATTATTACGCCCATTGTTCCCAACATTATTGTTCACATTGGCAGCCATGATTTCTGATGTTTCAGCAGTTGCTGAAACTCTTTCTTGCCTCTTGTTCTTTCGATTCTTCCTGCAAGTTTTCTCAATTTCAGGATCAACTGGTAAT
>NZ_JAGXJL010000381.1:0-249 GCF_019091475.1 Streptomyces sp. GbtcB6
GATTTAAGATGCCGTTGCCCCGGTGGGGGATCATTTGAAGGAATTTTACTTTTCGAACTTAGGAGATTACCAAGGTCGGTCCCGGATGCGCACCGGCCCCCCGGAACCTATACCCTTAGGTCCATCAGCTTACATAAGGTCCAGCTGGTTTCGTCCCTCGGACAGTTATCTCGGAGATGACGCCGCCAGCATTAAAGTTCAGGACTTTGCTAGGGCTGAATTAGGAAGTTCGGGTAGGAGTAGCTTATT
>NZ_JAGXJL010000382.1:0-248 GCF_019091475.1 Streptomyces sp. GbtcB6
CGTGGATGGAAAAAAATATGAATTAGAGCTCTCCGTGGATCTGGGCCTGCTCCTTGTAGTAGTTGGGAGGCCTGAAATTGCCGGATGTGAGCTCTTTCCAGGCCAGGTCGAATCGAGCACCCAGCATCCAAGCCGCAAACATCTATGAGAGTCAGTTGAAACCATGTGAAAAGGACCGAGGTGGACATACCATGGTACCGGCAACGAAGAGGATGATGACTCCCATGATACCCATCAAGAAGTAGACG
>NZ_JAGXJL010000383.1:0-248 GCF_019091475.1 Streptomyces sp. GbtcB6
TTAAAAATAAAATAAATAAAACTATAGTGATCCCCGAAGTTGTCACTCGTGCCGGAAAAGTCACTGGAGTTTACTGTCGGCACCGGAAAAGTCGTCGGAGTAGCCGCTGGTGCCGAAAAAGTCGCCGGAGTTGCTGCCGGCGCTGAAAAAGTCGTCAGAATTAGCATTGTCACTGAAAAAGTCACCAAGAAACTGGTTTCTTGATGAAGAAACTGGTTTCTTGGTAATTTTTTCGGTAATTTTACCGG
>NZ_JAGXJL010000384.1:0-248 GCF_019091475.1 Streptomyces sp. GbtcB6
TGCCCCCCGAGTAAGTCTCATCAAGTAAGTCTACCGAATTCTTAAGTAATATTGCTATTACTATCTTTTACCCTTACTAGTACCGGGGACTACGAGTAGGAGTAGCGATACTACTACTGCCGGAAATAGTACGAGCGGGAGTAATAATGCAACCGCTAGAATTAGAGGCGACTCGGACCAGGTTTATAGCGCTACTATTAAGGAGGGAGGGGGTACGACTATAACGAGCATCCCTTACGATTAATTCA
>NZ_JAGXJL010000385.1:0-248 GCF_019091475.1 Streptomyces sp. GbtcB6
TTCCAGGAGAGTTAAAGCTTAAAGTTGGCAATGGCGAGTTAGTGTCGGTCAAAGCTAGAGGAAAAGCCCGCATCAAGTTTCAACAAAGATTTTTAATTTTAGAAAATGTTTTATTTATTCCAAACTTTAGTAGAAACTTGATTAGTGTTTCATGTTTACAAACATATCTTTATAAAATGAATTTTTCGAGTACTAATTGTACAATTTCTCGTAATGGATTTTAATTATGTGTTGCTCACATGGAACAA
>NZ_JAGXJL010000041.1:0-83738 GCF_019091475.1 Streptomyces sp. GbtcB6
AAGCTAAGCCTTACAGCGCCGATGGTACTGCAGGGGGGACCCTGTGGGAGAGTAGGACACCGCCGAACAAATATTGAGAAAGGCCCACGCCGTCATGGCGTGGGCCTTTCTGCGTTTACGGGTGCGTTTAAGCTCGGGGCATGCGCTACGACTTGGTTATCTTCGACAACGACGGCGTCCTCGTCGACAGTGAGCCCATCTCCAACCGGCTCCTGGCCGCCTATCTCACGGAGCTGGGGCACCAGACCTCCTACGAGGACGCCATACGGGACTACATGGGATCCGCGATGCACCGGATCCATGACCTCGTCCAGGAGCGCACGGGGCAGCGGTTGCCGGACGACTTCGACGATGTCTTCCATGCGCGTGTCTTCGCCGCTTTCGAGGAGGAGTTGAAGCCCGTGGCGGGGGTGGCGGAGGTGCTGGAGCAGCTGGCGGCGGACGGGGTGCCGTACTGCGTGGCGTCGTCGGGGAGTCATGAGCGGATTCGGGTGGGGCACCGGACGACCGGGCTCGACCGGTGGTTCGAGGAGTCGCGGATCTTCAGTTCGGAGGATGTGGGGCGCGGGAAGCCGGCGCCGGATCTGTTCCTCCACGCGGCTGCGCGGATGGGGGTCGCGCCGGGGCGGTGTGCCGTCGTGGAGGACAGTCCGCTGGGGGTGCAGGCGGCCGTGGCGGCTGGCATGGACGTGTACGGGTTCACGGCCATGACACCGGTCGAGCGGCTGCGGGGTGCCACCCAACTCTTCTCCGACATGGGGCAGTTGGCTGACCTGCTGGAATGACCGGGGGCACAGCGGCGGCGCTGACAATTGTCATGCCGAGCTCCGGACGATCGTTTCTACTGGGGGACCCCGCCCGGACGCGAAGCTGAGGGCATGACGAAGACGACGAACACCGGGTCCCGGAACAACGACGAAGGCAAGCAGCAGCAGCCCAGCGCGCTGGAGAACTTCAAGCCGCTGATCGTGGACGTGGCGGTTCCCCTCGGGTCGTACTACCTCTTCAAGGGCGCCTTCGGGATGAGCACCTTCGCGGCGCTCGCCTGGAGCAGTGTGGTGCCGGCGGTGCGGACGGTGTGGAGCGTGGTCAAGGAGCGTCGGAGCAACGCGTTCGCGGGGCTCATCCTGCTGGTGAACGTGGTGTCCCTGGCGCTGAGCTTCGTCTCCGGCGACCCGCGGCTGATGCTCGCCAAGGACAGCGGGGTCAGCAGCGCGATCGGGATCGCGATCCTGGTGTCGGTGGCGATGGGCCGGCCGATGATGACCGAGGGGCTCAAGCCGTTCATCGTGAAGGGCGACGCGGCCAGGGAGGCGGCCTTCGAACGGCTGCGGACCGGGTCCGCGGCGTTCCGGCGGACGGAGCGGGTCTACTCGCTCGTGTGGGGCGTGCTGCTGCTCACCGAGTGCGTGGTGCGGGTCGTGGGGGCGTACACGCTGCCCGTCGACACCATGGTGTGGCTCGGCACGGTCATCCTGGTCGGCGCGATCGGGATCGGGATGGTGGTGAGCGGTGGGCTCGCCGCGGAGCCGATGGCCAGGATGATCTCCGCGGAGGTCACAGCCGCGGAGGAGGAGACGGAGGGCGCCTCGGACGGTGCGCGGCGCGAGGTGGCTGTTGCCGCCTGAGACCGCCGAAGGTAAAGCTGAAGGAAATTCATCTTTGGCTGGATCTACCCACGAGTACGCCGGGGCCCTACGCTCGCCGCCATGACAGATGTGCTGCGGCGCGGTAGGGCCTCGCTGGCGTTCAGCTTCTTCACTCAGGGTGCCACCTTCGCGCTGCTGGTGACGCGCATCCCCGCGATCCAGGACCGGTACGGCGTCTCCGACGCGCTGCTGCCGGTCTTTCTCGCTGCCGTGCCGATCCTGGCCGGCGTCGGCAGCGTCACCACCGAGCAGTTGGTGAAGCGAATACGGCCCAGCCGGCTGCTGCGCTGGTCCCAGCCCGTGGTGATGCTGGCGCTGCTCGGGGCCGGGGCCGGCGGGAACATGGCAGAACTGGCGGTGTCGCTGGCCGCGTTCGGGCTGGCGGTGGGTGCGCTGGACGCCTCGATGAACATGCTCGGGGTGAGTCTGCAGCGGACGTACGGGCGCAGCATCATGCTGAGCTTCCATGCGGTGTACAGCCTGGGCGGGATCCTCGGGGCCTCGCTGGCCTGGGTGGGGGCGCACTGGCATCTCGCGCTGTGGGTGTCGTATCTGCCGGTCGTCGCGGTGTTGCTGCCGGCCGCCCTGGTGGGGAGCCGGTGGTACGTGGACGGTGATCCCGCGCCGGTGGAGGAGGGGGCGCAGGGGGGTGGCAGTGGTGTCGTGTTCAAGGTGCTGTTGCCGCTGTGTCTGGTGATGACCTTCGCCTATATCGGGGACTCGACCGTCTCCAACTGGAGTGCGAAGTATCTGAAGGACGTGCTGGGCAGCAGTGAGCAGCTCGCCACCGTGCCGTACAACGTGTACATGGTGACCACGCTGGCCGGGCGGGCCATCGGGGACTTCGGGGTACGGCGGTTCGGGGCCGTGCCCGTCGTACGGCTGGGGGCGCTGGTGGCGGCCGTCGGGTTCGCGGTGGTGGCGGGGGCGCCGGGGGCCTGGGTCGGCATGATCGGGTTCACTCTGCTGGGGCTGGGGTTGTGTGTGCTGGTGCCGCAGACCTTCGCGGCGGCGGGCAGGTTGTTCCCGGGGGCTTCGGATGCGGCCATCGCTCGGCTGAACATCTTCAATTACGTCGGCTTTCTGATCGGTTCGCCGCTGGTGGGGGCGCTGGGTGACGCGTGGAGTTATCGCGGGGCGATGCTGGTGCCGATGGTGTTGGTGCTGGTGACGCTGGTGTATGCCCGTTCGTTCGCGACCAGGTCGGACCGATACGGTGGCGGGCATGAGCGGCCGCGCACAGCTGATGTGGGACGAGGCAGTAACGGGCTATGACTTCGGTCCGGGCCATCCGATGGATCCGGTCCGGCTGGCGTTGACCCGGAGTCTGGTCAGCGCCTTCGGGCTGGACCGGGTGGTGGATGTCGTCGCGGCCAAGCCGGCCGGGGAGTCCACGCTGCGGCTGGTGCACCGGGAGGACTACATCGAGGCCGTGAAGGCGGCCTCGGCGGATCCGGCGGCGGCCGACCAGTCGTACGGGCTGGGCACGGAGGACGATCCCGCCTTCGCCGGGATGCACGAGGTGTCCGCGCTGATCGCCGGGCAGTCGGTGGGGGCGGCGGAGGCGGTGTGGCGGGGGGATGTCGATCACGCCGTGAACTTCGCGGGCGGGTTGCACCATGCGATGCCGGGGGCCGCGTCGGGGTTCTGCATCTACAACGACGCCTCGCTGGCGATTGCGCGGTTGCTGGAGCTGGGGGCCGAGCGGGTCGCCTATGTGGATGTGGACGTGCACCACGGGGACGGGGTGCAGGCCGCGTTCTGGGAGGATCCGCGGGTTCTGACGATCTCGCTGCATGAGCATCCGCGCACGTTGTTCCCGCAGACCGGGTGGCCGGAGGAGGTCGGCGCCGGGGCGGGGGAGGGGGCCGCGGTGAACGTGGCGTTGCCGGCGGGGACCGGGGACGCGGGGTGGCTGCGGGCGTTTCACGCCGTCGTGCCGGAGCTGATCGCCGACTTCCGGCCGCAGGTGCTGGTGACCCAGCACGGCGCCGACACGCATTTCGAGGATCCGCTGGCTCATCTGGCCGTTTCGCTGGATGCGCAGCGGGCGGTGCAGGTGGCGTGTCATGAGCTGGCGCATGAGTACGCCGGGGGGAAGTGGGTCGCGTTGGGTGGGGGTGGGTACGAGGTGGTGGATGTCGTGCCTCGGTCGTGGACGCATCTGGTGGGGGTGGCCGCGGGGCGGGAGGTTGCGCCTGAGGCGTTGGTGCCTGAGGGGTGGCGGCAGGAAGTGTTTGCTCGGACTCGGCAGTTGGGGCCTGGGCGGATGACGGATGGGCGGTGGCCGGTGGGGTGGGCGGAGTGGGAGGCCGGGTATGACCCCGCTGATCGCCTGGACCAGGCCGTGCTGGCTACGCGGCGGGCTGTGTTTCCGCTGCGGGGGTTGCTGGCGTAGGGGGTTTTTCTCGCCCCCGCCGCCCCTACCCGTCCCGTCCTCCAGGGGGTGGGCCCCCTTCGACCGCCCGTTCCGGGGGCTGCCGCCCCCGGACCCCCGCTTCGGCCTGAACGGCCTCGTCCTCAAACGCCGGACGGGCTGGAGAGTGGGGGTGCGGGCTTGCTCTCGTCGTCAAGCGTCGGACGGGCTGAGAGGGTGGGGTGCGGGCCGGGTCTCGTCCTCAGGTGCCGGGTGGGTTGAGAGGGCGAGGGCGGGGGTGTGGGGGGCGGCTGTCGTTCTCGAGTGGTTGGTGGGCTGGATGGTCCGGCGTTACGCCGACTGTGCGGTGTTCGGGTGTTCTGGGGGCGTGGTGGGGTGGGGGGCGTCAGGATCTCTGGGGTGTTGAGTGGTGGTGGGCTTCGGGCCTATTTGGTGGCTGCTGGGCTGGCGGGGGTGGTGGGGACCTCGCGGGAGCGGAGTCTTCGTAGTTATCGGCTGTTCGCTGCCCGGGATCCTCGGGTGCTGATCGGGATTGATCCGCAAGGGGGGTGGGGGGAGGCGGAGTTGGTTCGGCTGATGGCTGCCAAGTGTGGGGTTTCGGACGATCCGCGGTGTGTTTCAGGGCATGATGTGATCGATCCCGACTTGACGGTCGCCGGGCTGGACGCGTTCGCAGAGCGGGTGGGGGCCGTTGCCCGGCGGCGGACGCCCGTGTTGTTCGGGACCGGGCACCCGCACCGGCTGATCGGGTTCTACGCCGGTCTCGCGGACGCGCTGTCGGCGGCGGGGTGTGAGGTTCTCACCCCTGCGCAGGGTCGCTGTGTCGACATAACGACCCGGTTCGGTCTACGTACGTGCAGCCTGGATTACGTACGAGGCGTCGGGTTCATGAGAGAAGTGGGCCGTGAACGCCCCGGTTGTGCGCCGGGTGCGCATACGCATTCGCCGCTGCCGGTTCGGGTGGCGCTGGATGCGGCGGCGGGGGGTGGCGGGCCCTTGCCGGAGCTGGTGGTCGGGGACCATGGGTGGGTTTGCGGTGCAGGTCAGCTCGGGGTTGAGGCCATTGGGCTGGCGGATACGGATGACCCTGCGCTCTTTGTGGGGGAGGCCGAGGGGGTCGTGTCCGTCGCCGTTCCGGTTGATGACGGCGTGCGGTCTGATTACTACACGCCGCTTACCCGCTACGTACTCAATCGAGCGTGTCTGTCACAGTAGGCCGCCGATGGGTGCACCTCTTCCCCACTCGCATCACCCGCCCCTACATTGGGGAGTGAGCACGCAACGACGAAGAGTCACCGGAAGGGGAAGCCGGTGGCCCGTCGAGTGCGGAAGGTTCAGGTGTGTCATGGCAGCTGGCGAGAGGCCTCTGAACGAGGTTGTGTTCCTGACCGTGGCGGAGGTCGCCGCGGTGATGCGAGTGTCGAAGATGACCGTGTACCGGCTGGTGCACAGCGGTCATCTGCCCGCGATTCGGGTGGGGCGGTCCTTCCGCGTCCCCGAGCAAGCGGTACACGAGTACCTTCGCGAGAGCTATGTGGGGGTGGAGACCGCCTGACGACGGTTTCGGGATACCCGGAGCACCTCGATTACGAGCTCAGCGCTCGGGCGGGTAGGCTAGCCCCTCGTAGGTCGTATGGGCCCATGATGCCCAGCACCGAGTGATGAGAAGTGAGCGAGGGTAGTCGTGGGCTCTGTTATCAAGAAGCGGCGCAAGCGGATGGCCAAGAAGAAGCACCGCAAGCTGCTCAAGCGCACGCGTGTTCAGCGTCGTAACAAGAAGTAATTACGGCGCCGAGCCGCGAGAGCTTGTGTGTGGCCCCCCACCAGTACGGTGGGGGGCCACTGCATTTTCCGGCCGTTGCGGCTTGTCGTGGCCTGCTGGGGGTCATGCCAGCGCAACATCAACCCGCTAAGTTGGCCCGCAAACGGGAACACGGAAGAAAGGCGCTGATCTTGGGGAAGGTCGTGCTCGTGACCGGAGTGGCCCGTCAACTCGGGGGCCGGTTCGTACGGCGGATCCAGCGTGATCCCGAGGTGGACCGGGTGGTCGCCGTGGACGCGGTGCCGCCGGAGCATCATCTGGGCGGGGCGGACTTCATCCAGACCGACATCCGGCAGCCGACCATCGCCCGGGTGCTGGCCGAGAGCGGCGCCGACACCGTCGTCCACATGGACGTGACCGGGACGCCGCTCGGCAGCGGGAGCCGGGCCACCGTCAAAGAGACCAATGTCATCGGGACGATGCAACTGCTCGGCGCCTGCCAGAAGTCGCCGAACGTGAAGCGGCTGGTGATCAAGTCCAGTACGAACGTGTACGGCTCCGCGCCGAAGGATCCGGCCGTCTTCACCGAGACCACCCCGCCGAAATCGCTGCCCAGTGGCGGGTTCGCGAAAGACACGGTGGAGGTGGAGGGGTATGTGCGGGGGTTCGCCAGAAGGCGGCCCGACGTGGCGGTGTGCGTGCTGCGGTTCGCCAATATTCTCGGGGCGACCGCGGATACTCCGCTCGCTTCCTATTTCTCGCTGCCCGTGCTGCCCACCGTCTTCGGGTACGACCCGCGGCTGCAGTTCGTGCACGAGGACGATGTGATCGACGTGCTGCGGATCGCCTCGCACGAGCCGGAGCGGGGGACTCTGAACAGCGGTACGTTCAACATCGCGGGTGACGGGGTGTTGCTGCTCTCGCAGTGTTCGCGGCGGCTGGGGCGGCCCACCGTGCCGTTGCTGCTGCCGGCGGTCACCTGGGCCGGGTCCCTGGTGCGGACGCTCGGCATGAGCGACTTCTCGCCCGAGCAGATCCGGCTGCTGACGCACGGCCGGGTGGTGGACACGGTCCAGATGCGCGAGACGCTGGGATTCCGGCCGAAGTACACGACGGCGGAGACCTTCGAGGACTTCGTGCGTGCCCAGGCCCCGGGGCTGCTGCCGCCCCAGGCCGTGGCCGCGACGGTCGACCGGATCGCCGCGCTGCCCGCCCTGAGCGGTGGGAAGACGCCGGCGCGGACCGCGGCGCGGACCCCGACGAAGAACCCGACCCAGAGCGCCAACTGAGGAGCGCAGCAACGATGGCGGACGCCAAGGTCATTCCGTTCGACGACGACCGGTCCCGCGGGGCTGCGGTGCAGCGGCCGGGCCGGCGCCGGGCCGCGGCAGGCCGGCGCAAGGGCGGTGGCGAGCAGGCGGGGGTGCGGGAGCCTGCGGCGGTGCGTGATCCCGCCGTGGTGCGTGAGGTCCAGCCTCTCGCCGGGCGGATCCCCGCGCAGGAGGATGTGCATGTGACCCGGGAGAACCCTGAGACGGGCGTGGAGCAGCCGCCGCACGACGAGGCCGGCCTGGAGCAGCGCGTCGCGCGCGGACTCGCGTTTCTGCGGCGGCGGCTGACCGGCGACTACGAGGTCGACGACTTCGGGTACGACGAGGAGCTGACCGACCAGGTCCTGATGTCCCTGCTGCGGCCGGTGTACGAGAAGTACTTCCGGGTGGACGTGAAGGGCATGGAGAACATCCCGGCCCAGGGCGGTGCGCTGATCGTCGCCAACCACTCCGGGACGCTGCCGATGGACGGGCTGATGATGCAGGTCGCCGTGCACGACCAGCATCCGGCGAATCGTCACCTCAGGCTGCTCGCGGCGGACCTGGTCTTCGTGCTGCCGGTGGTGAACGAGCTGGCGCGGAAGCTGGGGCACACGCTCGCGTGCGCGGAGGACGCCGAACGGCTGCTGGGGCAGGGCGAGCTGGTGGGGGTGATGCCGGAGGGGTTCAAGGGCATCGGGAAGCCCTTCAGCGAGCGGTACAAGCTCCAGCGGTTCGGGCGGGGTGGGTTCGTGTCCACCGCGCTGCGGCAGGGGGTGCCGATCATTCCCTGCTCGATCGTGGGGGCCGAGGAGATCTACCCGATGATCGGCAACGCGAAGACGCTGGCACGGGTGCTGGGGATTCCGTATTTTCCGCTGACGCCGACGTTTCCGTGGCTGGGGCCGCTGGGGGCGGTGCCGTTGCCGACGAAGTGGACGATTCAGTTCGGGGAGCCGATCCGTACGGACGGCTATCCGCCGGAGGCGGCCGAGGATCCGATGCTGATGTTCAACCTGACCGATCAGGTGCGGGAACAGATTCAGCACACGCTGTACAAGTTGCTGGTGCAGCGGCGGTCGGTTTTCTTCTGAGCGTCGCTGCGGGTTGAGGTGCGATGGCGAGCGCGGCGCCGTCGTGGTTGCTCGCGCAGTTCCCCGCGCCCCCCAAGGCGGCGACTTCGCCGCCTTGGGGGGCGCGGGGGGTGTTAGTTGCTGCTGTCCTCGCTGTCGATGCCCAGGCCCGGTAGCAGGCCCGGGAGGAGCGGGGGCAGGGTGACGTCGGGTGCGCTGGACGGGGTCTTCGACGGGGACGTGCTGCTCCCCGAGCTTCCCGTCTTCGGGGGGTCGAGGAGGCCGCCCGTGCTGCCGCCGATCAGGCCCTCGCCGACGCTGCCGGAGGCCGAGCCGCTGGGGCTGCCGGTGCCGGAGTCATGGCCCGAGGCGGAGCTGCCGGAGGTGGACGGGGTCGTCGACCGGTGGCTGTCGGAGGAGCCGGTGGACGCCGTGCCTGAGCCCTGCTTGCCGGTGCCGCCGGTGTTCTGGGACGGCTGGGGGAGCAGGGACTGCAGCGGGGCGACCTCTTGGTCTATGGCGTCGAAGACCGACGACACCTGCTGACTGACGTCCCCGAGCTGGACCGGGAGCTTCTCGCGCAGGGCGCCCCAGGCCTGGCGGTGGGACTGGGCGAAGGCGGACAGTGCCTGGATGGGGCCCAGTGAGTCCGGATCGCGCTCGTACGCCTCGTGGAGCAGCCGGTGGCCCTCGGTGACGTCCTGCTGCATGCCGGACAGGGTGCGGCGGATCTCACCGATCGACTCGTGGTCGAGGTGGCCGCCGCGACCGCGGTCCATCAGCCGGCGGGCCTCCATCAGCCTGGTCGAGGCCTGGTCGAGGTAGGTCTGACCGCGCTGGTCGTCGCCGTCGGCCAGATAGTTGAGCTTGAAGTCCTCGATGCCCCGTTTGAGGCCGTACAGCGAGTCGCCGGGCAGGGCGTCGGAGCTGGCGGCGGCTACTCCGCCGAAGGCTCCGGCGGCCACGCCGACGCTCAGGCCGCCCACGGCGAGCCCCTTGGTGAGCCGGGAACGCGGTCGCAGCTTGCCCAGCGGGCTGGCCCGATGTGCGCCCTTGGAACGGGGCGCACGCTGCTCGGGAACCGAAGCGTCCGCCGCCCTGCCCAGGGTGCCCTCCGCCAGCATGGCCTCCATCGCGGCCACCAACTGGGCCCGCTGGACGACCTTGACCTGAGGGTCGAGCTCCGGCTTGGGCAGTGCGGCGAGCTCCGTCGCCAGGGCCAACAGCTCGCCCTGCTCGGTCCGTTCGGCCCGGTCCGGAGCGGCCGGTGGATCGCCCGCCGCTTCCCCGGACGGCTCGGCCGCCGGGTCCCGGTCGGGCTGCTCCTCCAGAGCCTGGGCGAAGGCGTTCGCCCGCCGGTGGGCCGATACGTTCGCGATCACTGGCGGCACCTCCTCTCGTCATGACGATCGACTCCCCAGGGGGTCCTGAGGGTTGCACGCCCCCGACCAATCCACACGATCGGGTGATCGGGGACTGGTCGGACGTGACCACAGGGAGCCTGTATCCCGCACAACGAGCGGCTCGGCACTTGGGTTACGGACGGCCGGTGATCGGCTGAGAAAGGCAACATGCTTTCACGGAACGTGAGTTGGATGTCGCCCAGGGTGGCCGGTTCAGCGGACGTCGTCCGGGAGGAGCCGGGCGAGGGTGCGCACGGCCCGGTACTGGAGGGTCTTGATGGCACCCTCGTTCTTGCCCATCACCCGGGCGGTCTCGGCGACCGAGAGGCCCTGGAGGAAGCGGAGCGTCACGCACTCCTGCTGCTGGGGGTTGAGGCGTCGTACGGCGTCGAGCAGGGCCGCGTTGGAGAGGGACTCCAGGACGGAGTCCTCCGGAGAGCGCTCGACCTCGTTGGCGTCGAGCATCTCGCCGGTGGTTACCTCCAGCCGGAAGCGGCTCGACTTGAAGTGGTCGGCGACCAGGTTGCGGGCGATGGTGACCAGCCAGGCGCCGAAGTCGCGGCCCTGCCAGGTGAAGGTGCCGATCCTTCTCAGGGCGCGCAGGAACGTCTCGCTGGTGAGGTCCTCGGCGGTCGCCCTGCCGCCGACGCGGTAGTAGATGTAGCGGTACACGGTGTCGCTGTACTGGTCGTAGAGGCGGCCGAAGGCGTCGGCCTCGCCGGCCTGGGCGCGCTCCACGAGGTCCATCATCCGGGCGCTGTCGCTGTCCGCGGCCGGGCGGCGGGCGGTGGTGGCGGCGCCGGTGGCGCGGCCGCGTCTGCCCACGCCGCGTCCGTCGCCGGACCGGCGGCCCTCGGCGACGGCGCTGCGCGCAGGCGCCTGTTCCATGCCGTCGGCCAGTGCGTAGCACGGGCCGACGGGGGCGGCGTTGGCGAAGGCGGGGACGGCGTACGCGGTCGGGACAAGGCCGCGCAGCGTCTCTTTGACCGTCGCGACTGTTGCGCGCAGCGTAGCCAGGCCCGAGGCGTCAACCCCGACGTGTGGGTACACGGGACTCCCAGAGGCAGAGCTTCCATCACGTGCAGTACGGAACCTTTCACCCGTCGTAGCGACGGAGGGGAACCGGTTTGCGTCTGAGGAGAATAACGCTTCGTGCAGGCACTGCTACACCGAGTTGCTCAAATCATCGATTGCGTCGCTTCTGTAACCGTTTGGTGGCGCCTCAAGGGCCCTAGAGTGATCGGTTGTTGAACGTAAACGTGCGGGTTTCGGCGATGTGCAGGGCGTGTTGGGGTGATCGCGCGATAATTCCGGGCGCGCGGCGAGTTGGGGCCGGGGGTGAGGACGCTTACCGGCGCTTGCAGGGTGCCGCTGCGCCCACCCGTGCCGCCCTGCGGCGCGCCTGCCCGCAGCTATGTCTATGGAGGAGGCGGCTGGGCAGCGCCCCGTCAGGGGCGCGGGGAACTGCGCGACCGGCCACGACGCACCCGCAGCCGGGAACCGGCCCGCGGTGCTGCGGCGATGTCCTGCTCGGCCGACGCCGAACTATCGACGCCGGCGGCTCAACGCGATCGCCGCCGCAGTGCCACCGGCAACCGCGCCCACGCCCGCCGCCGCCGGGATGCCCACCTTCGCCGCCTTGCGGCCCGTGCGGTAGTCGCGCAGGCGCCAGTCCAGTTCACGGGCGTGTTTGCGCAGCTTCGTGTCCGGGTTGATGGCGTACGGGTGACCGACCAGGGAGAGCATCGGGATGTCGTTGTGGGAGTCGCTGTAGGCCGCACAGCGGGAGAGGTCGAGGCCCTCGGCGGCGGCCAGGGCGCGTACCGCCTCCGCCTTGGCGGGGCCGTGCAGGGGTTCGCCGACCAGCTTGCCCGTGTAGACGCCGTCCACCGATTCGGCGACCGTGCCCAGCGCGCCCGTCAGGCCCAGCCGGCGGGCGATCACGCCGGCGATCTCCACCGGGGCCGCCGTGACGAGCCACACCTTCTGGCCCGCGTCCAGGTGGGCCTGGGCGAGGGCGCGGGTGCCGGGCCAGATGCGCTCGGCCATGTACTCGTCGTAGATCTCCTCGCCGATGGTCTGGAGCTCCGCGACCCGGTGGCCCTTCACGATGGAGAGGGCGGAGTCCCGCGCCTCCTGCATGTGCTCGGGGTCCTCGACGCCGGCCAGCCGGAACCACGCCTGCTGCCAGGCGAACCTGGCGAGGTCGCGGGTCTCGAAGAACTTCCGTTTGTACAGGCCACGGCCGAAGTGGAAGATGGCGGCGCCCTGCATGACGGTGTTGTCCAGGTCGAAGAACGCGGCGGCCTTGTCGTCGCCGAGCACGGGAAAGTCCGGCTCCGCGGCCTCGTCGAGGGGTGCCGTCGCTTCCTGGTTCTTGCGCGCGGCCTCCGCCGAGGCCTCGCCTGCCAACACGCTCCGCGCCGTGGCGGAGCGCCTACGGGGAGTGAGCCATCCGAGAGCGGCCATGTCGTGAGCATAGCCAGTTTGTTCGGGGGTTCCGGAGTCACGGGAGTTGGATGGGTGTGAACTCTCCGCGACCAGGTCGTTAAACAAAGCGAAGAAGCCGTGCAGAAGGCGGCGGACATGCCCTGCCAGGGGCGGGACAATGGACGTCATGAGTCCCCTCTTTGGCCGGAAGGCGCCCGCGTCGAGTACGCGATCGGTCACCCTCATCCGTAAACCCGGCTGCCATCTGTGTGATGACGCACAGGTCGTGGTCGAGAAGGTGTGTGGCGATCTCGGAGTGCCCTGGGAGCAGAAGGACATCACCCAGGATTCACAACTGCACGATCTCTACTGGGAGCAGATCCCGGTGGTACTCGTCGACGGCGAACAGCACACCTTCTGGCGCGTGAACGAGGAACGGCTCCGCAAGGCACTGACCGACTAGTCCAAACCGGCTGGAAAGTCGCCTAGGATCGACGGCGGCTTGGTCTCGGGGGCGGGATTCGTGAGGAGTGTGTACGGTTTTGCCCCCATCGGAGAGGGAGCGCGAGCGGGAGTGCGCCGGTTCCGTACGGCCGCGCCAGGGGTGCGTGACCCCGGTCACGTTGGCCGGGCAAATCGGACACCATCTTTGTGCACGCGTTCACAAAGACATAGCCTGCTGTCGACGGGGCGGTCTGGGTACGTGTGACCGTCCGCAGCCCCGCTCAACCCGTTGGAGCACCGTGGCAACTGGCCGAACTCACCGACCGGCGACCCGCAGCCGAGGGATTCCCGAGGCCACCGTCGCCCGGCTTCCGCTGTACCTCCGCGCTCTGACCGCACTGTCCGAGCGCTCGGTCCCCACGGTCTCCTCGGAGGAGCTGGCCGCGGCCGCGGGGGTCAACTCCGCGAAGCTGCGCAAGGACTTCTCCTACCTGGGTTCGTACGGAACGCGCGGTGTCGGCTACGACGTCGAGTATCTCGTCTACCAGATCTCCCGTGAGCTGGGTCTGACCCAGGACTGGCCGGTTGTGATCGTCGGTATCGGAAACCTGGGTGCCGCCCTCGCCAACTACGGCGGGTTCGCCTCCCGCGGCTTCCGGGTCGCCGCCCTCATCGACGCCGATCCGGCGATGACCGGACGGCAGGTCGCCGGGATCGCCGTGCAGCACAGCGACGACCTGGAGAAGATCATCTCCGGCAACGGCGTCTCCATCGGCGTGATCACCACCCCGCCGGGCGTCGCCCAGCAGGTCTGCGACCGCCTGGTGGCCGCCGGCGTCACCTCCATCCTGAACTTCGCGCCGACCGTGCTGTCCGTCCCGGACGGCGTCGACGTACGCAAGGTCGACCTCTCCATCGAGCTGCAGATCCTCGCCTTCCACGAGCAGCGCAAGGCCGGCGAGGAGCACGAGGGGACGGTCCCGCCCGTCGCCGCGCACCAGGACTCCAGCGAGCAGGGGCCCGACGGGGACGTACCCGCCGTGATGCCGGCATGAGTCTCCTCGTCGTCGGGCTGAGCCACCGCAGCGCCCCGGTCAGCGTCCTGGAGCGGGCCGCGCTCAGCACGGACGCCCAGGTCAAGCTGGCCCAGGACACCGTCGCCGCCGAGCCGGCCACCGAGGCCGCGGTGCTCGCGACCTGCAACCGCATCGAGCTCTACGCCGACGTGGACAAGTTCCACGCCGGGGTCGCCGAGCTGTCCACGCTGCTCGCCCAGCACAGCGGGGTGGGACTGGACGAGCTCACCCCTTATCTCTACGTGCACTACGAGGACCGGGCCGTCCACCACCTGTTCTCGGTGGCCTGCGGGCTCGACTCGATGGTCGTCGGCGAGGGGCAGATCCTCGCGCAGCTCAAGGACTCCCTCGCCCGCGCGCAGGAGCTGCACAGCGCCGGGCGGCTGATGAACGACCTGTTCCAGCAGGGGCTGCGGGTCGGCAAGCGCGCCCACTCCGAGACCGGGATCGACCGGGCCGGACAGTCCCTGGTCACCTTCGGGCTGGAGCAGCTGGCCGCCGGCGGCGATGTGCAGGAATGGGCCAAGGGCAGGAAGGCGCTGGTCATCGGCGCCGGATCGATGTCCTCGCTGGCCGCCGCCACGCTCGCGCGGGCGGGGGTCGCGGAGATCGTCGTCGCGAACCGCACCTACGACCGTGCCGAGCGACTCGCCGAGATCCTGAACGACGCCGACGCCGACAACACGGACGTGACGGCCCGCGCGGTACCGATGGATGCGGTGCCGGGCGAGCTGACACGTGCCGACATCGTGGTGTCGTGCACGGGCGCGACCGGCCTGGTGCTGACGGCCGAGGCGGTCGCCGCGGCGGTCGAGGGGCGGACCGGTGAGTCCGTCGCCGAGCTCGACGTACCGTCGGCGCCCAAGCAGCTGCCGGCCACCACCGGTCTCGGCACCGGCCTCGGCACGGACGAGAACTGTCCGCTCGACCTCACCGCCGCGCAGAGCGGCTTCTCCGTGATGGGGGAGGCCGCCGTCGCCGGCATGGCCGCCGCCGAGCTGGAGCAGCACGCGGCCTGGGTGGACAACGGGACCGTGGATCGCCGGGAGGCCGGCCGTCGTACCCCTGAGGCCGAGGCCGAGCTGATCGGGGCGCTGGCCGCGGCCGCCGCCCGGGTCGGCCGGATCCCGGAGCGGCGCAGGCCGGAGCCGGTCGCCGGGTTCGTCCGGCCCGCCCCCGCGCTCTTCCTCCTCGACCTCGCCATGCCCCGCGACATCGACGCGGCCGTGCACCGGCTGGCCGGGGTGCGGCTGGTGGACATCGAGTCGCTGGCGGAGGCGTCCGCGGACGCCCCGATGGCGGCCGACGTGGACGAGGTCCGGCGGATCGTTTCGGACGAGGTGGCCGCCTTCGGCGCGGCCCAGCGGGCGGCGCACATCACGCCCACCGTGGTGGCCCTGCGGACGATGGCCGCCGATGTCGTCGCGAACGAGATCGCGCGGCTCGACGGGCGCCTGCCCGGCCTGGACGAACGGCAGCGCGGAGAGATCCGGCAGGCCGTGCACCGGGTCGTCGACAAGCTGCTGCACGCGCCGACCGTACGGGTCAAGCAGCTGGCGGCCGAGCCCGGCGGCGCCGGGTACGCGGACGCGCTGCGGACCCTGTTCGACCTCGACCCCGAGACGGTTGCCGCCGTCTCCCGGGCCGTGGACAGTACAGACAAAAAGGACCGACCGGCATGAGTGACAATCCACTGAGGCTGGGGACCAGGCGATCCAGACTCGCCCTGGCCCAGTCCGGGCAGGTGGCGGAAGCCGTGAGCCGGGTGACCGGGCGGCCCGTCGAGCTGGTGGAGATCACCACCTACGGCGACACCTCCCGCGAGCACCTCGCACAGATCGGCGGCACGGGTGTCTTCGTGACCGCCCTGCGGGACGCGCTGCTGCGCGGCGAGGTCGACTTCGCGGTTCACTCGCTGAAGGACCTCCCGACCACCCAGCCCGCCGACCTGGTGCTGGCCGCCGTACCGGTGCGCGAGGACCCGCGCGACGTGATCGTCGCCCGGGACGCGCTGAAGTTCACCGACCTGCCCCGCGGGGCGCGCATCGGCACGGGTTCGCCGCGCCGGATGGCGCAGCTGAACGCGTACGCGCGGACCCATGGGCTGGACGTCGAGACGGTGCCGATACGCGGAAACGTCGACACCCGGATCGGGTACGTCCGCGACGGTGAGCTGGACGCCGTCATACTGGCGGCCGCCGGACTGAACCGGATCGGCCGCATCGACGAGGTGACCGACTTCCTGTCGGTCGACACGGTTCTGCCCGCCCCCGGCCAGGGGGCACTGGCGATCGAGTGCGCCGCGCACCACGCGGAGCTCGTCGCCCTGCTCGGGGAACTCGACGACCCGTTCACGCGGGTCGCCGTGACCGCCGAGCGATCACTGCTCGCCGCCCTGGAGGCCGGCTGCTCCGCCCCTGTGGGCGCGCTGGCCGACCTGCTGGCCGACGGGCAGATTGTCAAGGAAATGCGCCTGCGGGCAGTCGTCGGCACGACCGACGGCACCCGGATGGTGCAGTTGTCCACCACCGGTCCCGTGCCCGAGACATACGACCAGGCGACGGCGCTCGGTCGCGAACTCGCCGCCGAGATGCTTGCCCAGGGCGCGGCCGGTCTGATGGGGGAGCGAGCACAGTGAGCCCCACCAACCTTCCCGCCGGCCTGGAACACGGGCACGTCACCTTCCTGGGTGCCGGACCCGGGGATCCGGGACTGCTGACCTTGCGTGCCGTGGAGGCACTGTCCAGCGCGGACGTCCTGGTCGCCGAGCACGACGTGCTCGACGTGATCAGGGGCCACGCCAGGCAGGGCGTCTCCGTCGTGGCCACGAATCCGGATCCGTCGTCGGACCCGTATCCGGGCACAGGCACGCCTCAACTAACGGTTGTTGACGGTGCGTCAACAACCGCTTCCCTCCCGCCCGTGCGGGATGCGGCTCATCTTGTCATGGAGGCCGCGCGGGGTGGCAGGCGGGTCGTCCGTGCGGTGTCCGGGGACCCGGGACTTGATACGTACGCGACCGAGGAAATGCTCGCCTGCGCCGCAGCGGGTGTGCCCTTCGAGGTCGTGCCGGGTGTCGCGGCCGCGGTCGGGGTGCCGGCGTATGCCGGTGTGCCGCTGCGGGACGCGCAGGGCGCGGACGTCCGCTTCGTGGACGCCCGTACCGCCTCCGACCGGTGCTGGACCGAGGTGGGTGCCTCGGACGGGACGGTCGTCGTGTCGACGTCGCTCGACTCGGTGGCCGCGGCCGCCGGCGAGCTGGTCGCCGCCGGCCGCAAGCCGGACACCCCGCTGACCGTCACCATCGCCGGTACCACGACCCGGCAGCGGACCTGGGCCGCCACCCTCGGCACCATCGCGCAGACGCTGAAGCAGGCGAAGGTGCTGCCCTCGCCGGACGGCGGCCGGCCGGTGATAGCCGTGGTCGGTGAGCGGTCCGCCGCCGCCCAGCGCGACCAGTTGTCGTGGTTCGAGTCCAAGCCGCTGTTCGGCTGGAAGGTGCTCGTACCGCGTACGAAGGAGCAGGCGGCGACCCTCTCCGACCAGCTGCGGTCGTACGGGGCCGTGCCGCACGAGGTGCCGACGATCGCCGTCGAGCCGCCGCGCACGCCCCAGCAGATGGAGCGGGCCGTCAAGGGGCTCGTCACCGGGCGGTACGAGTGGATCGCGTTCACGTCGGTCAACGCGGTGAAGGCGGTCCGGGAGAAGTTCGAGGAGTACGGGCTCGACGCCCGCGCCTTCGCGGGGATCAAGGTCGCGGCGGTCGGGGAGCAGACCGCCAAGGCGCTGGTCGCCTTCGGCGTGAAGCCGGACCTCGTGCCGAGCGGGGAGCAGAGCGCCGCAGGTCTCCTTGAGGACTGGCCGCCGTACGACCCCGTGTTCGACCCCATTGACCGGGTGTTCCTGCCGCGGGCCGACATCGCCACGGAGACGCTGGTCGCCGGGCTGATCGAGCTCGGCTGGGAGGTGGACGACGTGACCGCCTACCGGACCGTGCGGGCGTCGCCGCCGCCGGCCGAGACCCGGGAGGCGATCAAGGGCGGCGGCTTCGACGCGGTGATCTTCACTTCGTCGTCGACCGTTCGGAACCTGGTGGGTATCGCCGGGAAGCCGCACAACGTGACGGTGATCGCCTGTATCGGGCCCGCCACGGCCAAGACGGCCGAGGAGCACGGGCTGCGGGTGGACGTGATGGCTCCGGAGCCGTCCGTGGGCAAGCTGGCGGAGGCGTTGGCCGAGTTCGGGCTGCGGAGGCGCGCGAGCGCGCTGGAGGCCGGGGATCCGGTGACGCGACCGAGTGAGCGGCGGCCGGGGGCTCGGCGGAGGCGTACCACTACGTGAGGTGAGACAGAAGGGGGTCTGGGGCTCCGCCCCACACCCCCTTTTTCTGTGGGTGGGTCGCTGCGGGTGGGTGGGGGCTGGTCGCGCCCACGCGGCGGAGCCGCATATTGATACAGCCCCGCGCCCCTTGGGGCGCGGCCCTCACGGGGTGGCATTCGCTAGGCCGTGTCGTTGGCGAGGATCTTTTTCAGGTCCTCGATGACTGTGGGGATCTCTCGGTCGAAGGCCAGGCCGTCCACGCCCTCGTCGGTGACTACTGCCAGGAGGGCTCGGGTGCCCACCGCTGTCACTATGACGTGGCCTGCGCTGCACTGGGCCGTCAGCTGGCGGAGGGTGCCGGTGTTGGCCTGGTCGGCCAGGCGGTGGCCCAGGGAGAGGGCGGCCGAGGCCAGGGCGGCCATGGACTCGGGGTGGGTCTTGTCGGCGTCGGCGGCCACCACCAGGCCGTCGACGGTGGCCAGGACGGTCTCGGAGACGCCCATCACCCGGTCGCGCAACGAGACGAGGATGTCCTGCACGGGATCGTTCATGGTGGCCTCTTCCTGTGCTGTGGTGCCTGGTGGTGCGGAGGCGACCGGCCTCCCCGGGGTTGCTAGCGCTTGCGGCGGGGGAGTGGGGTCGCTGAGGGGTGCGGTGTTGCCGTGGGGGGAGCGGGCGGGGTGCGCGGGGCTGTGCTGGGGCGGCCGGCGGGGGTGGCGGACGGGGGCTGGAGGAGGCCCAGGGCCAGGAGGTCGCGGAGGTCCAGCATCACGGCGAACAGGCCGCGGCCGAGGGCGAAGGCGATGTCCCGGGGCGTCCGGCGGCCGTCGGCGACCGTCAGGAGGGTCCGGTGGCGGGGCGAGAGCCGGGCGGTCTGCCGCGGGTCGCGGGCGGCCGGGGCCGGTTCCAGGCGGTCGCGGGCGAAGCGGGCGGTGGCGCCTCGTTCGTTCGACAGCAGGCGGATGCGGCGGGTGCTCTCGGTGACCAGGCGGTCGGGCGGCACCGCGGCGCCCGTGTCGAGCAGTGGGCGGGGAGCGGTCACCTCCCAGCCGTCCGGACTGGTGAGAGCCAGGGCGAAGGCCGCGTCGAAGAGTGCCGCCCGGCCGATGACCGCCAGCTCCGCGGCGCCCAGCAGGCCCCGGGCGACCAGTTCCAGGGACAGCCGGGCCGGTTCGGTGCCGGTGGCGCGGGCCGCCGTCCAGTCGTCCTCGGTGATCCGGTGCGACTTCAGGAGGAGGACCTCGACGCCGGGGGCGCCGGGGGTCTCCATGCCGACGACCATGCCGTCGCGAATGTGGATGACACCTCCCGGGGTGCCGGAGACCAGCACCGCGCAGGAGCGCTTCTCGGCGTGCAGGGCGGCCAGCAGGGCGGGGACGTTGCGGGCGGCCGGCGTCTCCTGGGTCATGCGAGCAGTCGGTCCGTGTGCTCGGCCAGGTCGCGCAGCGCCCACGTGATGTTCGTACGGTCCCGGTCCACCAGGGCGAACAGCAGGAGCGGGTCGCCCTGCCGGTCGACTCGGGTCGTCACATGGTGGTGGGCGGCGGTGGTGACGACGATGCTCTCCAACTCGCCCGTGAACCCGGCCCGGTTGAGGTTCATGGTCGCCAAGCGGGCGGTCTGCTGGGCGTCCTGCGCGGGTTCCGGGTCGCCGTACTCGGCGTAGGAGAGGCCTGTCACGCCGTCCAGGAGAGCGGCGGCGGTGACGCCGGGCGTCCTTCCGAGGGCGTTCAGGACGGTGTCGAGCAGAGCCATGAGTTCCCCCTCCTGACCCCTCGGTCGCACAGTACTTTATTGCCAACTGTTGCAACACTGGCCAAAGATGACACTTATTCAGACTCGGAAGGGTCAGGAAGCAACCTCCGTCGAACCGCTTGCGTCTGAGTCGACCCACGTAAGGAATTCGAGGGCACCAGCGTGAACATCGAGACAGCGCTCAAGGAAGCCATGAGCATCGACGGGGCCCTCGGCGTCGCCCTGGTCGACTACGAAAGCGGCATGTCGCTCGGCGTGCTGGGCGGCAGACCGCACCTGGACCTGGAGCTGGCGGCGGCCGGGAACACCGAGGTCGTCCGCGCCAAGCAGCGCACGCTGAAGTCCATCGGCCTCGACGAGGACATCGAGGACATCCTGATCACGCTCGGCGGCCAGTACCACCTGATCCGCCCCCTGACCAAGGCCGGCGGCTCGCTCTTCCTCTACCTCGCCCTGGACCGCGGCCGCAGCAACCTCGCGCTGGCCCGGCACAGCCTCAAGAAGCTGGAGAGCGAGCTGGAGGTCTGACCCTCCGGAGGCCCTGGCGCCCCGGCCGCGCATGGCCCGGGGCGCCGACGTCGAGTCGGTAAGCGCGCTCATGTGACGGGCGTAGCGTAGATGGCATGACGCAATACGGCTCCTTCCCCGGCACGCGGCCGCGGCGGCTGCGGACCACCCCCGTCATGCGGCGCATGGTCGCCGAGACCCGGCTGCACCCCGCTGACTTCATCCTCCCGGCGTTCGTCCGCGAGGGCGTGAGCGAACCCGTGCCGATCTCCGCCATGCCCGGCGTCGTGCAGCACACCCGGGACAGCCTGAAGAAGGCGGCCGCGGAGGCCGTCGAGGCGGGCATCTCCGGGATCATGCTGTTCGGGGTGCCGGAGGAGAGCAAGAAGGACGCATTCGGCACGCCCGGTACCGACCCCGACGGGATCCTGCAGGTCGCGCTGCGCGACGTGCGGGCCGAGGTCGGCGACGAACTGCTCGTGATGTCCGACCTGTGTCTTGACGAGACGACCGACCACGGGCACTGCGGGGTGCTGGACGCCGAGGGCCGCGTCGACAACGACGCGACCCTGGAGCGCTACGCCGAGATGGCCCAGGTGCAGGCCGACGCCGGCGCCCACATCGTCGGGCCCAGCGGGATGATGGACGGGCAGATCGGCGTCATCCGCGACGCGCTCGACCAGATCGGGCGCGAGGACGTCGCGATCCTCGCCTACACCGTCAAGTACGCCTCCGCCTTCTTCGGCCCGTTCCGCGAGGCCGTCGGGTCCTCCCTGAAGGGCGACCGCAAGACCTACCAGCAGGACCCCGCCAACGCGCGGGAGTCGCTGCGCGAGCTGGCCCTCGACCTGGAGGAGGGCGCCGACATGGTGATGGTCAAGCCGGCCGGACCCTACCTCGACATCCTCGCGCGGGTCGCCGACTCCGTGGACGTGCCGGTCGCCGCCTACCAGATCTCCGGCGAGTACTCGATGGTCGAGGCCGCCGCCGAGAAGGGCTGGATCGACCGCGACCGGGCGATCCTGGAGACGCTGACCGGCATCAAGCGAGCCGGCGCGCAGAACATCCTCACCTACTGGGCGGTCGAGGCCGCCCGGATGCTGGGCTGAGCGCGGGCGAAGGTGCCCCCGGCCGGTGAGTTCCGGCCGGGGGCACTTCCAAGTCGCCGGTGGCGTTAGGTTGTTGACCGTCTTCGACTGTCTTCGCCCTTCGCCGACCATCCGGGAGACGTCCATGTCCGGTGACGCCCTCAGCCAGGATCCCGCCGAGCTGAGAAAGAGGTTCGACAACACCAGGCCGCACCCGGCGCGGGTCTACGACGTCTTCCTCGGCGGCAAGGACAACTACCCCGCCGACCGCACCGCAGCGGCCGCCGCCCTCGCCACCAACCCGCGCGGCTACCTCGACGTACGGCACAACCGCGACTTCCTGCGCCGGGCGGTGACCCGGCTGGCCCGGGAGGACGGCATCGGCCAGTTCCTCGACATCGGCACCGGGCTGCCCACCGCGGAGAACGTCCACCAGATCGCCCAGCGGATCCGCCCCGGCACCCGGGTCGTGTACGTCGACAACGACCCGATCGTCCTCGCCCACGCGCGCGCCCTGCTCACCAGCGGGCCCGACGGCCGGACCGACTACATCGACGCCGACTTCGTGAACCCGGCGGAGATACTGGAACAGGCCGCGAAGACCCTGGACTTCGACCAGCCGATCGCCCTGTGCCTGGTGGCGATCCTGCACTTCATCGAGGACGAGGTCGCCCACCCGGCCGTGCGTGAACTCGTCGCGGCGCTGCCCCCGGGCAGCCGGCTGGTCGTCAGCCACCTCACGGAGGACCTCAACGCCGAGAAGATCCGCGGGGTCCAGCGGTCGTACACCGAGCGGGGCCTGACCTTCGTCCTGCGGTCCAGGCCCGAGATCGAGCGCTTCTTCACGGAGAACTCCCTCGCCCTCGCCGACCCGGGCGTGGTCCCGGTCCACCACTGGCACCCCGACCACGCGGCCCCCGTCCCCGAGCAGCCGGACCCCGAACTGCTGGCCACCCTCGACGCCATCGACCGGTCCCGGTACGCCGACATCAACGACGTCACCGACGCCGACATCAACGTCTACGCGGGCGTCGGCACCAAGGCCTGAGCCGGGTCGGCCGCGGGCCGGAGGCGGGCGGCGGAGGGGCCCTCGTCGCGTACGCCCTCCCCGTCCCGGCACCCGCCGAGTGCGGTCGCGGCGACCAGCGCGAGGGCGGCCGCCGCCAGAAGACGGCGACGGCGGCCGGCGGCCGGGGTGCGGTGCGTGGCGGACATACGAGGGCTCCCTTGACGATCTCGGCCCGGTGGCGGTGGCGGTGGCGGTGGCGACGGAGGCGGAGCGGGGCCGGGGCGGCGGGGTCGATGTGCCCTCAGCCTGTGGGCCGGGCCGCCCGGACCGCCAGGCCTGACCGGGGATTCGGGACGCCTGGTCCCGGTCCACCCCTGTGACCTGCGCGTATCCCATCCCGTGGGACGGCGGTACGGGACGGCCCAGGCCCACCCACACCCCACCCGCACCCCGGCCGTCCGGATCGTGGAATTACGGGTGTAAGCGGCACGTACCTCTCTACTCTCCCGCCAAGACGAGGATCAGCCCAAGGAGCCGTCCATGACCCTCACCCCTGCCCCCGCCCCGCTTCCCCCGCTCGCGGCCCGCGCCCGCACCGTCGGCGGGTCACCCGTGCGGGAGATCCTCGCGGTGACCGCCCGCCCCGAGGTGATCAACTTCGCGGGCGGACTGCCGGCCCCCGAACTGTTCGACCGGGACGGCATCGCCGCCGCCTTCCGGGCGGTCCTGGAGGAGGCGCCGGAGCGGGCGCTGCAGTACTCGACGACCGAGGGCGAACCGGCCCTGCGGCAGCGACTGGCGGCGCGCATCTCCGCGCGGGGCCTGCCCACCGGAGCCGACGACCTCCTCGTCACCACGGGCTCCCAGCAGGCGCTCTCCCTGCTCGCGAGCGCCCTGATAGATCCCGGGGACACCATCCTCGTCGAAAGCCCCTGCTACCTGGCGGCACTTCAGGTCTTCGGGCTGGCCGGGGCGCGCGTGCTGCCCGTGCCCGGCGACGAGGACGGCGTGGACCCGGCCGCCCTGGAGGCGCTGATCCGCGCCGAGCGGCCCAAACTCCTCTACCTCGTCCCCACCTTCCAGAACCCCACCGGCCGCACCATGCCCGCCACCCGCCGCGCCGCCCTCGCCACGGCCGCCGCCCGGCACGGCCTGTGGATCGTCGAGGACGACCCCTACGGCGAACTGCGCTACGACGGAGACCACGTCCCCTGGATCGCGTCCTTCCCCGGCGCCGAGGACCGGGTGGTCCTGCTCGGCTCCTTCTCCAAGGTCATGGCGCCCGGCCTGCGACTCGGCTGGCTCCGTGCCCCGGCCGGACTGCGCCGCGCCTGCGCGGTGGCCAAGCAGGCGGCCGACCTGCACACCCCGACCCTCAACCAACTCGCCGCCGCCCGCTACCTGGACGTGCTGGACGCCCATGTCGCCAAGGTGCGCGCGGTCTACGGCGAACGCCGCGACGCCATGCTCGCGGGGCTGCCCGCCGCCCTCCCGGCCGGCTCCACCTGGAACCGGCCCGCAGGCGGCATGTTCCTGTGGGCCCGGCTCCCGGAGTCGTACGACACCACCGCCCTGCTCCGCCGGGTGGTGGAGCAGAACGTGGCCTACGTCCCCGGCGAGCCCTTCTACGCCGCCGACCCCGACCGCTCGACCCTGCGCCTGTGCTTCGTGACGCAGACACCGGAGGAGATCGAGGAGGGCCTGCGAAGGCTCGCCAAGGGCCTCGTCAGCTGAGCGCTCCGCCGGAAGTGCCGCGACAGGCCGTCTGCCGACTGCGGCGCCGTCGTGGCTGGTCGCGCAGTTCCTCCCCCAGCCTTCGGCCGGGGGTACCCCCAGCGCCCCTTACGGGGCGCGGTCCCACCGGCTCAGTCCCAGCAGAAGTGCCACAGCCGCTCGCCGACCAGCTGCTCGGCGTACGACGACAGGGTGTCGTCGGCGCCGGGCAGCACGGTGTACGGGCAGAACGCGAAGTGCTCGGCGGCGACCGCCTCCGCCTCGTCGAGGTCGGCGGGCGGGGCGGCGACGGAGAGCGCGAGGTGGTCGAAGCCCAGAGCCACCACGCGTATGCCGAACCGGTCCTCCCAGGAGCGCAGCACCGCGCACAGCCGGCCCGTGTCCTCCTCGTAGTTCACCGGGCCGCTCCAGCCGATGGCCGCCGGTATGTCCGCGCTGCGCCGGGCGGACACCAGCGCCAGATGCGGCTCCTTCAGCCAGGGCCGCCCCTGGCTGAGCGCGTCGGCGACGTCCGCGGCCCGGGTGTCCGGGTCGGCGACCAGGGCCGGCGCGGCGGCGAGCCCCGGGAACTCCTCACCGTCCGGCGGATCCTCGTCCCAGTAGTCCTCCAGCACCTCGTCGGCGTCGTGGTCCCCCGGGTACGACGTCTCCCCGGGTGCGAAGTCCCAGTCGTCGACCTCGGACACGTCGATGAGCACCGGCAGCAGCCCCGCACGGGCGGCCGGCACGCCCAGCGCGGTCCAGGTCCCGGGCCCGGCGGGCTGCCCGGCGTACCACAGCAACGGCTCGTGCCACGAGCCGTCGAGGGTGTCGTCGAGCAGTGTCCCGGGCGGGAGTTGGAGCCCCAGCGACCGACCACTCGGGTCGGTCGCCAGCTTGGGCAGCGGGTTGGGAAGAGTCGCCATGGCGATGACTGTAAAGGGCGGCACCGACAACGCCGTCGGCGACCGGTCAGAGACGCTCGGGCGTCCTGATTCCGAGCAGGGCCATGCCCTGGTGGAGGGTGCGGGCCGTCAGGTCGCACAGGAGGAGGCGGTTCTCCACCTGCTCCGCGGTGTCGGCCTTCAGGACCGGGCACTTGTCGTAGAACGACGTGTAGAGCGACGCCAGCTGGTACAGGTACGCGGCCAGCTTGTGCGGGGCGTACTCCGCCGCCGCCTCGAAGACCGTGTCGCCGAAGGCGTCCAGGTGCAGGCCCAACGCCCGCTCCGCCGCGTGCAGTTCCAGCTCCGGGTGGGCGGCGGGCCGGACCTCTCCCGCCTTGCGGAGGATCGACTGGATACGGGCGTACGCGTACTGGAGGTAGACGGAGGTGTCGCCGTTCAGCGAGACCATCTGGTCCAGGTCGAACTTGTAGTCCCGGTTCGGCGACGTCGACAGGTCCGCGTACTTCACGGCACCGATGCCGACCTGCGCGGCCCGCTCCTGGATCTCGTCCTCGGTGAGGTCCTGCGCCTTGTCCCGGACGACCTCGGCGGCCCGCTGCACCGCCTCGTCCAGCAGGTCCTCCAGCCGTACGGTCTCACCCGCACGCGTCTTGAACGGCTTGCCGTCCGCGCCCAGCACCGTGCCGTAGCCCATGTTGTGCGCGGTGACGTCGTCGGTGAGCCAGCCAGCCCGCCGCGCCGTCTCGAAGACCATCTTGAAGTGCAGCGACTGCCGCACGTCCACGACGTAGAGCAGCGAGGTGGCGTGCAGGTCGGTGACCCGGTTGCGGATCGCGGTCAGGTCGGAGGCCGCGTACCCGAAGCCGCCGTCCGCCTTCTGCACGATCAGCGGGACCGGCTGGTCGTCCTTGCCCCGGATGTCGTCGAAGAAGACGACGAGCGCGCCCTCGGAGCGGACCGCGACGCCGCTCTCCTCCAGGAGACGGGCGGTCTCCGGCATGCCGTCGTTGTACGCCGACTCGCCGACGATCTCGTCGTCCCGGATCTCCATGTCGAGCTTCTCGAAGACCGAGTAGAAGTAGACCTTCGACTCGTCCACGAACCGCTGCCAGAGGTCGAGGGTCTCCTTGTCGCCGGACTGGAGGGCGACGACCCGCTTCCGCGCCCGCTCCTTGAAGTTCTCGTCCGCGTCGAAGACCGTCCGGGAGGCCTTGTACACCCGGTTCAGGTTCGACATGGCCTGCTCGCCGTCCGTGTCGGTCTCCGGGGACAGCTGGTCCGGGTTCTCGATCAGGTACTGGATGAGCATGCCGAACTGGGTGCCCCAGTCGCCGATGTGATGCCGGCCGATCGTCCGCTCGCCGGTGAAGTCGAGCATGCCGCGCAGGGCGTCGCCGATCACCGCGGACCGCAGGTGGCCGACGTGCATCTCCTTGGCGACGTTCGGCTGGGCGTAGTCGATGACCGTGATGCCCGGGTTGGCCTTGGCGGCCACGCCGAGACGGTCGCCGTCCGCGTACCGGGCGGCCAGGTTCTCGGTGATCGCCTTGTCGGAGAGGGTGATGTTGAGGAAGCCGGGGCCGGAGACCTCGACGTCCTGGATCAGGTCCGCGCCGGTGGTGATGTTCGAGACGACCTGCGTCGCCAGCTCCCGGGGGTTGGCCTTGGCCTTCTTGGCGGCGGCGAGGATGCCGTTCGCCTGGTAGTCGGCCCGGTCGCTGCGTCGCAGCAGCGGATCGACAGAGGCCTCCGGCAGGGTTGCCGAGAGGGCGCTCGCGAGGCGCTGATTGACGAGATCCGTGAGCGACGTGACCGAGGCCATGGGGTGGGAGCCGTTCTCCTCGTGGGTTCAGGTAGACGGGACCAGTATTTCACGGGGGGCAAAGGGGTTTTCGCGGGTGAGAGCTCGGGGGGTGCGGTGGGCGGGCCGGGTGCGGCGCCGTTGGGGCTGGTCGCGCAGTTCCCCGCGCCCCCAGAAGGCGGCTGCGCCGCCAGACGGTGGTTGCGCCCCCAGACGGTGGCTGCGTCGCCGATCAGGGGCGGGTCGGTAACCCGTTTTCGTGGATTCGGCCTCGGCTGGGAGAATGGAGCGGTCAGCCGTGCGACCGTACCGGCTGCCCCGTGCCAGAAAGAAGGACGTGCCGACGTGGCTCAGAGCACCGAGACCACCGACTGGGTCTCCCGTTTCGCGGATGAGGTCATCGAGGAGTCGGAGCGTCGGGCCCCGGGCAAACCGGTCGTCGTCGCGTCCGGGCTCTCCCCGTCGGGGCCCATCCACCTCGGCAACCTGCGCGAGGTCATGACCCCGCACCTGGTCGCCGACGAGGTCCGGCGGCGCGGCCACCAGGTCCGGCACCTGATCTCCTGGGACGACTACGACCGCTACCGCAAGGTGCCCCAGGGCATCGCCGGCGTCGACGAGTCCTGGGCCGAGCACATCGGCAAGCCGCTCACCTCCGTGCCGGCCCCGAAGGGCTCCGCGTACCCGAACTGGGCCGAGCACTTCAAGGCCGCGATGGTCGAGTCGCTGGCCGAGCTGGGCGTGGAGTTCGACGGGATCAGCCAGACCGCGCAGTACACCTCCGGCGTGTACCGCGAGCAGGTCCTGCACGCCATGAAGCATCGCGGGGACATCGACGCGATCCTCGACCAGTACCGGACCAAGAAGGGCCCGGCCAAGAAGCAGCAGCAGAAGGCCGTCGACGAGGCCGAGCTGGAGGCCGAGGAGGGCTCGGGCGCGGCGAGCGAGGACGACGGGTCCTCCGGCTCCGCCGGGTACTTCCCGTACAAGCCGTACTGCGGCGGCTGCGGCAAGGACCTGACGACCGTCACGGCGTACGACGACGACAGCACCGAGCTGACGTACACCTGCAACGAGTGCGGGTTCTCCGAGACCGTCCGGCTGAGCGAGTTCAACCGGGGCAAGCTGGTCTGGAAGGTCGACTGGCCCATGCGGTGGGCCTACGAGGGCGTGATCTTCGAGCCGAGCGGTGTCGACCACTCGTCGCCGGGGTCGAGCTTCCAGGTGGGCGGGCAGATCGTCGGGATCTTCGGCGGGAAGCAGCCCATCGGGCCCATGTACGCCTTCGTGGGCATCAGCGGGATGGCGAAGATGTCGTCCTCGCGGGGCGGGGTTCCCACCCCGGCCGACGCCCTGAAGATCATGGAGCCGCAGATCCTGCGCTGGCTGTACGCCCGGCGCCGGCCCAACCAGTCCTTCAAGATCGCCTTCGACCAGGAGATCCAGCGGCTCTACGACGAGTGGGACAAGCTGGACGGCAAGGTGGCCGAGGGTTCCGCGCTGCCCGGTGACATCGCCGCGCACGCGCGTGCCGTCCGTACGGCCGGCGGTGAGCTGCCCCGGACGCCGCACCCGCTGCCGTACCGGACGCTGGCCTCCGTCGCCGACATCACCGCCGGACACGAGGACCAGGCGCTGCGCATCCTCAGCGAACTGGACCCGGCGAACCCGCTGGGCTCGGTGGACGAGGCACGGCCGCGGTACGACAAGGCCGAGGCCTGGATCAACACCCAGGTACCGGCCGACCAGCGGACCATCGTCCGCGACGAGCCCGACGCCGAACTGCTGAAGTCCCTCGACGAGGCGTCCCAGCAGTCCGTACGACTGCTGCTCGACGGGCTCGCCGACCACTGGTCGCTGGACGGGCTCACCCACCTCGTCTACGGCGTGCCCAAGGTCCAGGCCGGGTTCTCCGCCGACGCGACGCCCAAGGAACTGCCGGCCGAGATCAAGACGGCCCAGCGGACGTTCTTCGCGCTCCTGTACCACCTGCTGGTGGGCCGGGACACCGGGCCCCGGCTGCCCACCCTGCTCCTCGCCGTGGGCCAGGAGCGGGTGCGGCTGCTGCTCGGCGAGTAGGCCGACGCCAAGAAGGGGCCCTCTGGAATCCAGAGGGCCCCTTCTCCGTGCCTGTCGGCGATGTGCCTGTCAGGCGATGTGCTCGTCCGCCAGCTCGGCGTTGAGACGGTTCGAGAAGCGGGTCACCATGCGCTTCGACTCGGCCTCGTCGAGGGCGACGCCGTAGGTCGCCTCCACATCGGCGATGAACCCGCGCGGGGTGGGCGCTCCGTTGCCGGTCTTTATCGACTCACGGAAGACCAGGTAGTAGTCCTCCTCCGACGGCGCCGGGGGCTCCGGGGGGCCGCCGCCCTCGCCCAGCTCACGGGTACGGCCCGGGCCCGAGGGGATGGGGAAGCTGCCGGTGGTCTCCGACGGGGATTCCTCGGGGAGGGGCTGCTGGTCCTGCGGGAACCGGCCCTGCGGGAACTGCTCCTGCGGGAACTGCTCCTGCGAGAACTGCTCCTGCGGGAACTGCTGCTGGTACTGCTGTTGCTCCCGCTGGTACTGCTCCTGCTGGTACTGCTGCTCTGCCAGCCAGGCGGCGTACCGCGGGTCGTACGTCGGGTCGTAGCCGCCCTGGTACTCGGTCTGCTGGGGGTCCCTGGCATGCAGCCAGGGGTTCAGCTCCGGCTCGGGCGCCGACTGCTGCGGCATCTCCGGCTGCCCGGCCCGGGGGCCGGGGACCAGCTCGGGGCGCTGCTCGCCGGCGGGCGCCGCGCCCACGCCCACGGCCAGGGCACCCGGCGCCGCCGGCAGCAGGACCGGGATCTCGATGCCCGCCGCCGCCAGGCCCTCCGGGGCCGTCTCCGCCAGCGGAACGCCGTACCGGGCCAGCCGCAGCGGCATCAGCGACTCCACCGGGGCCTTCCTGCGCCAGGCCCGCCCGAAGCGGGACCGCAGCCGCGCCTGATAGACGAGACGTTCCTGCTCCAGCTTGATCACCTGGTCGTAGGAGCGCAGCTCCCACAGCTTCATCCGGCGCCAGAGCAGGAAGGTCGGAACCGGCGAGAGAAGCCAGCGGGTGAGGCGGACCCCCTCCATGTGCTTGTCCGCCGTGATGTCGGCGATCCGGCCGATCGCGTGCCGGGCCGCCTCCACCGACACCACGAACAGGATCGGGATCACCGCGTGCATGCCCACACCCAGCGGGTCCGGCCAGGCCGCCGCGCCGTTGAAGGCGATCGTCGCCACGGTCAGCAGCCAGGCCGTCTGCCGCAGCAGCGGGAAGGGGATGCGGATCCAGGTCAGCAACAGGTCCAGGGCGAGCAGGACGCAGATGCCCGCGTCGATGCCGATCGGGAACACATAGGAGAAGTTCCCGAAGCCCTTCTTGATGGCCAGCTCACGGACGGCCGCGTACGAGCCGGCGAAGCCGATACCGGCGATGATCATCGCGCCGGTCACGACCACACCGATGAGAACGCGGTGCATCCGAGTCAGCTGTATTCGCTCGGCCACCCGTACTCCCCTCCCCTTGCGTGTTGTTGCGCGCAACAGGGTGGCACATCAGTGCGGCGCACGTATGGCCGGTCAGCTCTTCTTGGTCGACGACTTGGACGGAGAGGCACTCGCCGAGGGCGACCCCGACGCCGACTTCGAGGGCGTCGCCGCAGGTGAACTCGGCGTCGTACCCGCACTGTTGGCCGTCGTGACCGACGCCACCGCCTCCTTGGCCGCCTTCTCCGCCGCCTTCGTCAGAGCATCCGCGTCCGGAGTCTTCTCGCCCGCCAGACCCGCGCCGTTGTAGTCGAGGGTGACGACGACGTTCGCGACGCGTGCCACGACCGTCTGCTGCTTGAAGGCGCCCTCCTTCTTCTTCAGGTCGTAGCGCACCACCGTCGCCTGGTCGCCCGTCCCGGCCACCGGCTCCGACTTGGTGTTCTTGGCGCCGCTCACGGACTGGGCGCCCTGCACCTGGCTCGCCAAGTACGCCTCGGCCTGCTTCTCACCGGAACCGCGGCTGGAGTCCGAGTCGAAGCGGAGGAAGGAGATGTTCAGCCAGCGGAACTGGGAGCCCTTCACACCGTTGTTGTCCAGGCTGCTCCAGGAACAGCTGCCCCGCGTGGCCACATCGTCCGACGTGCCCTCCTTGCCCGACTTCGCACCCTTCGGCACCAGCGCGGTGAGCGTCTTCTTCGACAGCACCGCGCACGGCTCCGGCAGCTTCTGGTACTTGGCCGCCTGGACCGTGGGCGAAGGGGCCACCGAGCCGCCCGTGGCGGTGACGGGATCCGAGCCGCCACCCGTTCCCTGCGCGGCATCGTCCGAGCCCGAGGAACAGGCCGTCGCGAACAGCGCCACGGCGGGGACGGCGGCCGCGCAGACCAGGACGCGGCGCAGGCGCCCTGCCCGTCGCTGTACGTTCCGATCGTTCCGGGCGCGCTGGTCGTCTGACTGGACTGCTACTCGCTGCATGGTTCCTTCACTCACACGTTCGGGGTTCCTGCGGTCGGATCGGGTCCGAGGGGCCACGGTACGCGGTGAGGGAGCTGTGCGGTTTCGGTTCGCGTCCTTTGCGAGCCGGGCGCGGAGGGCGCGCCGGAGGCCTCAGCCGTTGAGGGCCTCGGCCAGTTGGGCGGCCAGATTCTGCGCCCTGTCCTGCATTTCCTTGCTGTCCGGGACGCTCCCGGTGGCCATCGGCTGCTCCTCGTACACGATGGTCACGACGACGTTGGACGTGCGGAACACCACAGTCACCGTCCGCTGTTCACCCGTCGAACCGGAGCCGCTGAGCTGGTCGTCGAGATACGCCTCGTCGCCGAGGTCGGAGAGAGTGCGGGGCTGGAGACCCGACGGGGTGGTGGAAGACGAGGCGGAGGCGGAGGCGGAGCCGGAATCCGAGGAGGACGGGTCACCGGAACCGGCGGGGGACGCGGACGTGGACGCAGACGTGGACGCGGACGGGGAGCCCGATACCGAATCGGACGGCGATGCCGACTCGGTAGGGCTCGGGGGCGCGGACTCCGGGATGTCGGCCGCCGCCTCCAACTGCGTGTAGATCGTCTGCGCCTCGCTGTCGTCGCTGACCGCGTTGTCGTACGACACCACGCGCTCGAAGTCGACGGACAGCCGGTCCGTGGCGTCGGTGGACTCGATCTTCCAGTGGCAGCCGACCTTGCGGTCGGTGTCGTAGGTGAGCGTGGCCTCGCCCGCGTATGCCTTCGCGCGCTGATCCTCGTCGGTGATCTGGGCGATGCCGGGGAGCAGCGAGTCGAGGGTGTCGTGGCTGACCGCGCCGCAGGCCTCCGGGAGGGTGCGGTACTTGCCGGGCTGGGCGGCGACGGTGGAGGTGCCGGTGTCCGCGTTCTTGTCGTTGATGTCGTCGCCACCGCTGGAACCGCTCGTGCAGCCGGCCAGCAGGGCCGCGAGAAGGGCGGCGATGCCGGTTGCGTACGCCTTCCGCTGCACGGTCAGGCTCCTTCCGTTCACTGGTCCGCTCGGTCCTGCTCCAGTGTCCCCGCTGGTTAATCGCTTGCCGCAGCGGGGCGCCCCCTGGAGACAATGTGTATCGCACGCACTGCTGTGAACGCCGGTCCGCTGTCTGGTTTCCGGACCTCTGGCGCCGCATTTGCGTTTTGTTTGATTAAAGACTTTTGTCCTTTTTGGATTGTTGCCCGCGGGGGAATGAGGAAGACATGTCGTACGTGGAGATACCGGGCGCGAAGGTGCCCATCCGGATGTGGACCGACCCGGCGACCGTCGAGGACGTGGCGCTCCAGCAGCTGCGCAACGTCGCGACCCTGCCGTGGATCGAGGGCCTGGCGGTGATGCCGGACGTGCACTACGGGAAGGGTGCGACGGTCGGGTCGGTCATCGCGATGCGGGGTGCGGTGTGCCCGGCGGCGGTCGGGGTCGACATCGGCTGCGGCATGTCCGCGGTGAAGACGTCCCTGACGGCGAACGACCTGCCGGGGGACCTGTCCCGACTGCGGTCGAAGATCGAGCAGGCGATTCCGGTGGGGCGGGGGATGCATGCGGACCCGGTGGAGCCGGGGGACTTCCATGGGCTGGCCACGGCTGGGTGGGAGGGGTTCTGGGGGCGGTTCGACGGGGTTGCGGAGGCGGTGAAGTTCCGGGAGGAGCGGGCCGTGAAGCAGATGGGGACACTCGGATCAGGAAATCACTTCGTTGAAGTTTGTATAGATGCAATTGACTCTGTGTGGCTCATGCTGCACTCCGGATCCCGGAACATCGGCAAGGAACTCGCCGAGCACCACATTGGCGTGGCCCAGAAGCTCCCGCACAACCAGGGGCTTGTTGACCGGGACCTCGCCGTCTTCGTCGCGGACACTCCGCAGATGGCTGCCTACGAGCACGATCTCTACTGGGCTCAGGAGTATGCGAAGTACAACCGGTCGATCATGATGGCCCTCCTCAAGGAAGTGATCCGCAAGGAGTTCAAGAAGGCCAGGGTCACCTTCGAACCTGAGGTGAATTGCCATCACAACTATGTGAACCGCGAGCGGTATGAGGGCATGGACCTGCTCGTGACCCGCAAGGGTGCGATCAGTGCCCGAGCCGGGGAGTACGGCATCATCCCCGGTTCCATGGGCACCGGGTCGTACATCGTGAAGGGCCTCGGCAACGAGAAGTCCTTCAATTCCGCTTCGCATGGCGCGGGTCGGCGCATGAGCCGTAATGCGGCCAAGCGGCGGTTCTCGACGAAGGACCTGGAGGACCAGACTCGGGGCGTGGAGTGCCGCAAGGACTCCGGTGTTGTGGACGAGATCCCCGGTGCCTACAAGTCGATCGACCAGGTCATCGACCAGCAGCTGGATTTGGTCGAGGTCGTGGCAAAGCTGAAGCAGGTTGTCTGTGTGAAGGGCTGACCTCCGTCTGGACGAGGGCTCGGTTGCGTAGGACCGAGCCCTCGGTGCCGTCCGTCCTGGGGGTCGGCTATGCAGACGGCGTCGGTGAGTTCATCGTTCGCCACACGGGAACAACCAAGGCGGGGTCGAAGCAATGGGATCCGATCCCTTGACGCCGGGAAAGATGATCACCGAATCGAGCAGGCTGCGGAGAACCTGGTGCTTTGCGTCCGTGGCCAAGCGAGCCCAATGCGTCCGCACGTCTGGGATCTCGCACATACTGGCGCGGTGCTTGACAGGCCAGGCCCGCTGCTCGTTCACAAGCCGCTTGATTTCTGCTTCCTCCTGTGTCAAAAGGCGGAAGTACGCGGAATCGCCGAGTTCCCCGGTGTACCACTGTTCCTGGAGTGACGCCTTGCGTCCCATGGCGAGATCCAACTCGCGGATGCCGGGCCACGGAACGATGTCGGAGGTCTGGCCCCTTCGCTTGGTTCGTGGACCGGCCGGCGATTTCGAAAGGCCGCCAGGCTCGCATTCAGCCACAGGGAAGCCCACTTCCATGCTGGTCAGGCCCTCGGCTGGGATGGCGTTCCCTGCCGAGGGCCGTCGAGTTGATGGTGTGGTGCGAGCCTGGGTCGGGTGTTCAGAGGTCGTTCGGGTGATCGACGATGTTCACTCCTGTGAGTTACCGGAGTCGTTTCTCCATCAGCGTCACCGAATACGGGCTGCCCGATCCGCCGTCCTTTGCGGGCTGTTCGCCTACGACCTGGTAGCCCGCCGACTCGTAGTACGCGCGGAGGCGGGGGTTGGAGGTGAGGCAGTCGAGGCGGGCGTAGGGGCGGTCTGTTGCCGCGATGCGGGATTCGGCTTGGGTCAGCAGGTGGCGGCCCGTGCCCGGTGGGGCCGTGTGCGGGGTCGTCATCAGGCGGTGGAGGTAGCCCGCGTCGGCGGGGCGGGGGCCCCAGGCCGCCGGGTCGTCCCACCAGAGTTCGTAGGCGCCGGCCAGGTGGGGGCCCGCGTGGGCCAGCCATACCTCGCCTTCCCGCATGCGGGTGCGGAAGTGCGTCTCGTCCTTCTCTCCCGGTTTCCACTGGTCGATTCCGCGGGCCAGTTGCCAGAGGGCCGCGGAGTCGCGGAGACGGACCAGGGTGCGGGCGTCGAGCGGGGTGGCCTTGCGGTAGGACAGCTGCGGCCAGGTGGTGGGGCGGGGTTCGAGGAGGGTCTTGCGGAGGGAGTCGCGCAGCGCGCTCGCGTCCAGGCCGAGTGCTCGCGTCACGTACTCCTCGACCGAGCCGTGGCGGGCCTTCAGCGAGGACAGGAACAGGCGCATCGCCGATTCCGGGGCGCGGCCGAAGCCCAGCCAGGTCGGCTCGCGGCCCTCGTTCCTCGCCTTCCAGCCGGCCAGCAGGGCGGGCGTCGCCAGTTCCGTGAGGGTGTAGTCCTCGACGACCGTCGGTTCGGGTACCCCGGCCAGTCCCAGGATCAGCGCGGCCAGTTGGCCCGTGCGGTCCTTGCCGGACGCGCAGTGGAAGACCAGGGGGGTGTCCGATTCAGCCGACAGGGCCACCAGCTCCAGTGCCCTGCGGATCTCCTGCACCCCGTCTTCCGCCACCTCCGTGTAGCGCTCCGCCAGGTACGGGCCGGGGTCGATGTCGGGGGCCAGGGCCGCCTGGTCGTAGGGGCGGTGCTCGATGCTGAGGTTGTGGTACGTGAAGGAGGGGTCGGACGGGATACGGCCCCGGCCCTCGGCCTCCCAGGGGTGGCGGAGGTCGATGACCGTGCGGATGCCCAGGGACAGGAAGCGGTCCCAGTCCCGCGTGCCTTTGTCCAGCTTTCCCAGCGAGTCCGCGCGGTAGAGCCGGCCGGGGCGGACTCGACGGCCGTCGGCGGTCGGGTAGCCGCCCAGGTCACGGAAGTTGTGCAGCCCGTCGAAGGATATGTGTCTGTCCACGGGCCGCGAGCCTACTTCGCGTGCCGTACCGCGTAGATCATCACGAAGGCGATGATGTGGATGCCGAAGAGGAAGTAGGCCAGGAAGTACCAGACATGGCGTTCGTTCTTGGTCTCCTGTTTCAGGCGGTGTTCTTCCAGTTGCCTTTCCAGGGTGGCCGCTGGGTCCTCGTCCGGCATCGCGGTGTCCGGCATCACAGGTCCCGGTGGACCTTGGTGTTGGAGGCCTGGGCGCGGGGGCGGACGACCAGGAGGTCGATGTTGACGTGGCTGGGGCGGGTCACCGTCCAGGCGATGGTGTCGGCGACGTCGTCCGCGGTCAGGGGCTCGGCGACGCCCTGGTAGACCTTCGCGGCCTTCTCCTCGTCGCCGCCGAAGCGGGTCAGGGCGAACTCGTCCGTCTTGACCATGCCGGGGGCGATCTCGATGACGCGGACCGGCTTGCCGACGATCTCCAGGCGGAGGGTTTCGGCGAGGACGTGGGCGCCGTGCTTGGCGGCGACGTAGCCGGCGCCGCCCTCGTAGGTGCCGTGCCCGGCGGTGGAGGAGACGACGACCACCGTGCCGTCGCCGCTCGCCTCCAGCTTGGGGAGCAGGGCCTGGGTGAGGTTCAGGGTGCCGATGACGTTCGTCTCGTACATCGTGCGCCAGTCGGCAGGGTCGCCGGTGGCCACCGGGTCGGCGCCGAGGGCTCCGCCGGCGTTGTTCACGAGGACGGCCACCGCCTTGAAGGCCGTCGCGAACTCGTCGACCGCCGCGCGGTCCGTCACGTCGAGGGGGTAGGCGGTCGCCTCGTGCCCCGCCTCGTTGATCTCCTTGGCCAGTGCCTCGATGCGGTCCGCCCTGCGGGCGGTGAGGACGACGCGGTAGCCGGCCTCGGCGAGCCTGCGGGCGGTGGCGGCGCCGATGCCGCTGCTGGCGCCGGTGACTACCGCTATGCGGGACGGGGCCATGGGTTGCTCCTCAGCGGGGTTTATATGTGCGGCTTGCTTTGGAGATTCTAGGCGCCGTGGTTGGTGCGGAATCGGGCGGCTGCGGGCCGGTGGGGGTTGTTCGCGCCCACGCGGCGGCAGCCGCAAATCAAATACAGCCCCGCGCCCCTTAGGTGGGTGTCCTCGGCGTCAGTTTCTTGGTGCCCACATGATCACGGCCATGCCCGCCAGGCAGATCGCTGCCCCCGTGAGGTCCCAGCGGTCCGGGCGGTAGCCGTCGGCCACTACGCCCCAGAGGATCGAGCCGGCGACGAAGATGCCGCCGTATGCCGCCAGGATGCGGCCGAAGTGGGCGTCGGGCTGGAAGGTGGCGACGAAGCCGTAGGCGCCGAGGGAGAGGATGCCGCCGGCGACCCAGAGCCAGCCGCGGTGCTCGCGCACGCCCTGCCAGACCAGCCAGGCGCCGCCGATCTCGAAGAACGCGGCGACGACGAACAGGGCGGCGGAGCGGAGGATGAGCATGCGTGCAGGTTGCCACGGCCTGCGGGTGTCACCTGATGGGGGGCGCCTGCGGCGGGGCCCGGGTGGCATACATCCGTACGAATGCCGGAGTGTGAATACCGGAGACGGACGGGACGGGTGGTGTGGCGATGCGTCGTGGTGGGCCGGCGGTGGTCGGTGTGGCGGTGGTGGCGGTGGGCGCGTTGGTCGTGGGGGGCGGCGGTACCGCCTGGGCCGGGAACGCCGATCTCGAGGTGCACGGGTCCGCCGTGCTGAGCGGGGACCTGGTGGAGGTCCTGGTGATCCCGCGCAACCACGGGCCGGACGGCGTGACGGCTGCCAGCGTGCGGCTGGCCTCGTCGGCGGCGCTGGCGGACACCCAGCAGCTGCCGGGCGGGTGCGCGCGCACCGGTGACCGGGAGGTGGTGTGCGACACCGGGCCGCTGGCGGTCGAGGTGCCCGGCACGGAGCTGGTGGTTCCGGTACGGCTGCGGGATCAGCCGGCGGAGGTGCGGCTGGAGGTGGACGTGGCGTGGGGCGGGGGTGCGGTGGACCAGGACAGGACGAACGACAAACAGCGGGTGCTGGTGCTGGCGACCGGGGATTCGTACGCGTTCTGAGTGCGTGCCGGGCGCCGGAGGCCCGGGGGCCGGGCCTCCGCCCTGGTTCAGGGTGCGGTCCTCATTTCCACATGTAGTCCTCGGCGGCGTTGACGATCAGGTCCTTGACCGCCTGCGGGTGGGACACGAGGGACACGTGCGAGGAGTCGATCTCCACTGTCTTCCGGGCGTTCGCCCGCTTCGCCTCGAACCGCTCCAGGCTCGGGTTGATCGCCCGGTCCTCCTTGCCGACGAGGGCGTACACGGGTTTGGTCCGCCATGCGGCGCCGGTGAGCTTGTCGGCGAACGCCGACATCGCGATCGGACGCTGGGTGGCTCCCATGATGTCGGTCTGGCTCGTGGGCAGGTCCGCGGCGAAGACCTGGCGCAGTCGGCCCGGCTGTATGTACACGTCCGTGCCGGTGGTGCCGTCGGCGTTCCGGAAGGGCACCTGCTTCAGCGCCTGGGTGAGCGGGGCGGGGGCGAACTTCGCGGCGAGGACGGCCTGCGACTCTCCCGCGTCGGGCATGATCGCGTTGATGTACACGAGGGCCTTGACGTTGCCGTTTCCGACGGCGGCCTGGGAGATCACCTCACCGCCGTAGGAGTGGCCGACCAGGACGATCGGCCCGCTGATGGACTTCAGGAAGCTCGCGAGGTAGGCCGAGTCCTGGGCGACACCGCGGAGCGGGTTGGCCGGTGCGGCCACGGTGTAGCCGTTCTGCTGGAGCCGCTGCACGACACCGGTCCAGCTCGACGCGTCGGCGAAGGCGCCGTGCACGAGCACGATGGTGGGCTTCGCCCGGCCCGGGTCGCCGCTCGGACCGCCGGCCTGTGCCGTCACGGGGGCCAGGACGGAGGTCGTCCCCGACAGGGCCAGCAGTGCCGCACCCCAGCGGGCGGCTTTCACGGCTTTCACGGTGCGGCGGGTCGTGCGGGGCTCGCGGGGCTCGCGGGAGGCGCGGGATATGTGCATGCCGGTCCTTCGGTGCGGGAGCGTCGGGAGACGCCCGGGATTCCAGCGTCCGGGGCGCCTGCCGGTGTGTCCCCGTGCACGGGCCGTCCGGGTGAACCGCCCCGGGGGCCCGTGCTCCGTTGCCGGCCGTGGTGATCAGGTGGAGCCGGCTGTCGTGCCGAAGGTCACCCGGTAGTAGCAGGCCCCCTTGCAGGGCATGGTCGCCCCGTCGTCGAAGGCGTAGGAGTAGGCGTAGGGCTCGGCGCGCTTGAAGACCTGGGTGTAGTCGACGGGCCACTTGGAGGGGACGCAGTTGTCGCGGCCCGCCCAGGCGCCGCGGCAGCAGTAGGTGTCGCCGCCGAACGCCGCGCACGGCGGTTTGCAGCCGATCTCCTGGCCGTTGGAGAGGGCCTGCATGGCCTTGGGGCAGTTGATCTCCGTGGTGCAGGTGCCCTTGTAGCAGCCCGTGGAGCCGACCGGGTCGGTGGTCGTGGTGTGGGAGACGTTGATGTACATGGGCAGGTTGGAGCCGTCGACCATGCTCACGTCGTAGAAGTCCATGCCGGCGTAGGCGTCGAAGGTGAACTCGCCGAGGGTGGTGGGCGGGTTGCCGCCGTTGCAGACGCTGGTGCAGTCGCCGGAGGCGCAGGGGCCGGCGGCCGTGCCGGTGCATCCGGTACGGCCCCAGATGCGGCCGCCCCAGTTGTTCGCGACGGTCACCGAGAGGCTCTGGCCGGGGGCCAGCTTGCGGCCGTCCGGGTAGACAGAGGTGTTGGTGACGACCGCCCACACCGTCTTCTGGGTCTTGTTGACGACGGTGATCAGGCGTTTGCCGGCGGGGGCGGTGGCCGGCTGCGTGGTCTTGGCGGCCTGGTGGGATGCGGGGGTCGTCGGCTTGCGCGTGGTCTTCGCCGACGCGGACGCCGAGGCCTTGGCGCTCGCCGAGGCGGAGGGGGAGGTGCTGGGGCTCGGTGACGGGGAGAGCGGGGTGCCGGACGGCGCGGACGGGAGGGCCGCGGCCGTCGTCCGGCGGTCCGGGTGCGCGGCCTGGGTTCCGGCCGGGGTCCACATCCCGTAGGTGATGAGTACGGTGGCCGTCGTCGCGAGGGCGGCCGCGCCGGCGTACCACCAGCGGCGTCGCGGTGGTCTCGCGCCGTGTCTCCTGCGTCCTCGTGCCATCCTTGTGCCTTCCTCGGGCTGTGCCAGATGTGTGCCTGCCTTTCGGTGACCTCCTCGACGGGGGCCGTACAACATAAATTGCGAAGCCGACTCGCCGGTTTTTCTGTTGTCCCCGCGTCTGGCGCGGGGTCTCCGTTCCGACAGCCGGACTCTGCGCGGAGGAACAGACCCACATGACCGAGAACCATCGGAGCGGACCCGACCCCGGCGTGGTGACGGCCGCTCGCGCGGGTGACAGAGCGGCCCTGGAGCACCTCGTGACCGCGTGTCTGCCGCTGGTCTACAACATCGTCGGCCGGGCCCTGAACGGTCATGCCGATGTCGACGACGTCGTACAGGAGACGCTGTTGCGCATGGTGCGCGGGCTGGAGAAGCTGCGGGATCCGTCCGCGTTCCGGTCGTGGCTCGTCGCCATCACGATCCGGCAGGTACGCAACCGGGAGCAGTCGCGGGCCACGGACCGGGATCGCCGGGCGCGGCTGGACGACGCGGAGGCGATCACCGACCCGGCGCTCGACTTCGCCGGTCTGACCATCCTGCGGCTGGGTCTGACCGAGCAGCGCCGGGAGGTCGCCGAGGCGACGCGCTGGCTCGATGCGGACGACCAGGAGCTGCTGTCCCTGTGGTGGCTGGAGGAGACCGGCGACCTGGAGCGCGCGGACCTCGCCGGTGCGCTGGGGCTGTCCGACCGGCATGCCGCGGTGCGGGTGCAGCGGATGAAGAAGCAGATGGAGGTCTCGCGGTGTGTGGTGCGGGGGCTGGGGGCCGACCCGCGCTGTGCGGAGCTGGACGAGATCGCCGCGCCGTGGGACGGCACGCCGAGTTCGCTGTGGCGCAAGCGGTTCGGCCGTCACATACGTGGCTGCGGGGTGTGCGCGGGCCTGGAGCGGGGGCTGCTGCCGATGGACCGGCTGCTGAGCGGCCTGCCGCTGGTGGCCGTACCGGCCGGCCTCGACCCGGCGCGGGTGCTGGCCCATGTCACCGCGCACCATGTCACCGCATCGCATGTCACCGGGGCCCATGGCGCCGCGTCCGCCGATGCGAGTGGTGCGAGTGGCGGGGGTGGCGGGGGCCGGGCCCTGCGGCGGCGGCACGGGCGTGCGGGCAGGCGGGTGGGCAGGCGTCTCGTGGGCAAGCAGGCCGTCGTGGGCGGTTCGGCGGCGGTCGCGGTCGTCGCGGCGGTCGCACTGGTCGCGGCCCGGATGACGGCGGGCCCGTCGGTCCCGGCCGCGGAGACGCATGCGCCGCCGACGCCGGTCGCCGTGGCGTCCCCGAGTCCCAGCCCGACGCACTCCGCCTCCCCGTCGCCGTCCCCCTCCCGCAGCGCGTCCCCGAAACCGTCGGTCAAGCCGACCCCCTCGAAGCACACCGCGGCTCCGGTCCAGGTGGCCTCCGGTGCCAAGAAGGGCGTCGGCGTGTGGTCGTTCAACGGTGTGAGCCAGGCGCTCGCCGCGAGCGGGGCGAGCTGGTACTACACCTGGAACACCCAGCACCAGGGCGTGACGACCCCGTCCTCGGCCTCCTTCGTGCCGATGGCCTGGGGAGCCGCGTCCGTCACCGACGCGTCGCTGGCGCAGGCGCGTGCCGAGGGGCCGTACCTCCTGGGCTTCAACGAACCCGACATGGCGCAGCAGTCGAACATGACCGTGGACCAGGCGCTGGGGCTGTGGCCCAAGCTGATGGCGGCGGGCAAGGTGCTGGGCAGCCCGGCGGTGGCGTACGGCGGGGACACGGCCGGCGGCTGGCTGGACCGGTTCATGTCCGGGGCGAAGGCGAAGGGGTACCGGGTCGACTTCATCACGCTGCACTGGTACGGCGGTGACTTCCGCACCCCGCAGGCCGTGGCGCAGCTGAAGCAGTACCTGGCGGCGGTGTACGCGCGCTACCACAAGCCGATCTGGCTGACCGAGTACGCGCTGATCGACTTCTCGCAGGGGACCCGTTTCCCGTCGGCGCAGCAGCAGGCGGACTTCGTCACGGCGTCCACGAAGGCGCTCGACGCGCTGCCGTACGTGCAGCGTTACGCGTGGTTCGGGCTCGGTGCGGACCCGTCGAAGGCGAGCAGCGGGCTCTTCACGAGCGGTACGGCGGCCACTGCGGCGGGCCGGGCCTTCCAGGCGGCGCGCTGAGCGGGGCGCTGAACGGCGCGCTGAACGGAGGGGGCCGGTGCGGCGGCTGCCGTCGACACCGGCCCCCTCAGGCTATGGGCTCACGCCCCAGGTGACGCGGTAGCCGCACTCGCCGGAGCAGGTGAAGACGCTGGTCGCGTCGTCGTTGACGTAGGAGTAGGCGTTGGGGTCGGCCGCCTTGAACACCGCGGCGGAGTTCACGGGCCATGAAGAGGGCACGCACTGGGGGCGGGCGGCGTAGGCGCCGGTGCAGCAGGTCTGGTCCGTGTTGAACACCAGGCAAGCGCTCAGGCAGGCGACGACATGGCCGTCCCGGACGCGTTGCAGCTTCTTGGGGCAGGTCGCGATGGTGTCCTTGACGCAGCCGGCGGCGGTGCAGCCGTTGCTGTCGACCTTGTCGGTGGAGGTGCCGCCGTAACTGTTGATCCACATCGGCAGGTTGTAGCCCTCGACCTGGCTGACGTCGTAGAAGTCCATGCCGTTCCAGGCGTTCAGGTTGAACTCGGCGAGGGTGGAGGGGAATTCGCCCCAGGTCGAGCCGCACTGGAAGTGGCCGCAGCCGCCGCTCAGGCAGGTGCCGTCGCCCGCGGCGTCGAAGGAGCAGCCGGTGCGGGCCCAGAGGCGGACGTCCCAGTGGTCGGGGATGGAGAAGCTGAGGCTGGCGCCAGGGCGCAGGACCCAGCCGGTGGCCTCGACCGGGTGCTTGGGGTCGGCGGCGATGGCCGGCCAGATGGTCTGGTCGAGCCGGTTGACGAGGGTGATGGTGCGTTTGCCGGGGGCCTTGGCGGCGGCCGTCGGCTGCTGCGCCGCCCTGTGGGAGGGCGAGGCCTTGGCCGAGGGCGAGGTGCGGGCGTGCGGGGCCGCCGAGGCCGAGGCCGAGCCGGACGGCGACGGTTTCCGGGAGGGGCTCGCGAGGGGGGTGGCGGCGTCCGTCGTCCGGGGTGTGGCCGCCGGGCCGGCGGTGGTGGTCCGCCGGTCCGATGCCGGGCCCGTCTGCATACGGGCCAGCACCACGCCGGTCACCAGGGCGAGGCACGTGAGGACTACGGCGGCGGTGGCGGCGAGGCCGGAGTACCGGCGGGGTCGGCGGCGGCGGTGGTGCTGCATGTCACGGGGCTCCTGTCCGTTCCCACGGGTGTGGGCTGTCGTAGGGGAGACCTGGACGCTTGCGGCGGGATAACGGAAACGGGGTGGCTGCCGGCGGCGACCGGGCGGGAGCCGGGCAGGGGCCGGGCCGGCGGGTGTGGGGAATAGGTGGCGGCGGGGTCTCGTTCTGTGGGTATAGTTGAATCGTAAACAACATGGAGGGTGAGCGAGCATGCAGTTCGGGATCTTCACGGTCGGCGACGTCACGCCGGACCCCACCACGGGGCGGACGCCGAGCGAGCGGGAGCGCATCAAGGCGATGGTCGCGATCGCGCTGAAGGCCGAGGAGGTCGGTCTGGACGTGTTCGCGACGGGTGAGCACCACAACCCGCCGTTCGTGCCGTCGTCGCCGACCACCATGCTCGGTTACGTCGCCGCGCAGACGGAGAAGCTGATCCTCTCCACCTCCACCACCCTCATCACCACCAACGACCCGGTGAAGATCGCCGAGGACTTCGCGATGCTCCAGCACCTGGCCGACGGCCGGGTGGACCTGATGATGGGCCGCGGCAACACCGGGCCGGTCTACCCCTGGTTCGGTCAGGACATCCGCGAGGGCATCAACCTCGCCATCGAGAACTACGCCCTGCTGCGCCGGCTGTGGCGCGAGGACGTCGTCGACTGGGAGGGCAAGTTCCGCACGCCGTTGCAGGGCTTCACCTCCACCCCGCGGCCGATGGACGACGTACCGCCGTTCGTCTGGCACGGCTCGATCCGCTCGCCCGAGATAGCGGAGCAGGCCGCCTACTACGGCGACGGCTTCTTCCACAACAACATCTTCTGGCCCGCCGACCACACCAAGCGGATGGTCGACTTCTACCGGAAGCGGTTCGCGCACTACGGGCACGGCACGCCCGAGCAGGCGATCGTCGGCCTTGGCGGCCAGGTGTTCATGCGCAAGAACTCGCAGGACGCGGTGCGTGAGTTCCGGCCGTACTTCGACAACGCTCCGGTCTACGGGCACGGGCCCTCGCTGGAGGACTTCACCGACCAGACCCCGCTGACGGTGGGCTCGCCGCAGCAGGTGATCGAGAAGACGTTGGGCTTCCGCGAGTACGCGGGCGACTACCAGCGCCAGCTGTTCCTGATGGACCACGCGGGGCTGCCGCTGAAGACGGTCCTGGAGCAGCTCGACATGCTCGGCGAGGAGGTCGTCCCCGTGCTGCGCAAGGAGTTCGCGAAGGGCCGTCCGGCGGACGTTCCCGAGGCGCCGACGCACGCGTCGCTGCTGGCCGCCGCCGCGGAGGAGAAGAAGGCCGAGAAGAAGGAGGTCGGGGCATGAAGCTCGTCGTCGTCTCGGCGGGGCTGAGCGTGCCGTCGTCCACGCGGCTGCTGGCGGACCGGCTGGCAGCGGCGGTGGGCCGGCAGGCCCGGGTCGAGGTCGAGGTGGTGGAGCTGCGCGACCTCGCGGTCGAGATCGCGCACAACTTCACGAACGGCTTCCCCGGGCGCAGGCTCGCGGCGGCCCTGGAGGCGGTGACCGGGGCGGACGGGCTGATCGCGGTCACGCCGGTGTTCACGGCCTCCTACAGCGGGCTGTTCAAGTCGTTCTTCGACGTGCTCGACAAGGACGCGCTGGCGGGGAAGCCGGTGCTGATCGCGGCGACCGGGGGCACGGCACGGCACTCGCTGGTGCTGGAGCACGCGCTGCGGCCGATGTTCGCGTACCTGCGGGCGGTGGTCGTGCCGACGGGCGTGTACGCGGCGTCGGAGGACTGGGGAGCGGAGGGGCTGGAGGGCCGGGTCGAGCGGGCGGCGGGGGAGCTGGCCGGGCTGATGCAGGGGCTGAGCCGGGCGGCGCATGAGGAGCCCGAGGCTCTGCCGGTCGTGCCGTTCGCGGAGCAGCTGGCGAGGTTGGCCGCGAGCTGAGGGGGGCTGGGGCGGGGGGTTTCACTCGCCCGCGTCGGCGGGGTGCCGCTGCGCCCACCCGTGCCGCCCCAGCGGCACGACTGCCCGCAGCTGAGTAGCTGCCAGCGCCCCGCAAGGGGCGCGGGGAACTGCGCGACCAGCCCCCGCGCACCCGCAGCCGAACGATCACGGCCCCCCACCCACCCGGACCCGAATCGCGGCCCCCGGTTGCCTCTGTGACGGTGAGAGGCAGGTAAAAAGGGTGATCGTAGGCCCGCTCACCACGGCAGAACCGCCGGAGGCCTTGGCAGACTGGGGAGGTGCCCCAGACTGTGCTGCTCGCCGAAGACGACCGCGCCATCCGCCACGCCCTGGAGCGGGCCCTCACCCTGGAGGGTTATGAGGTGACGGCGGTCGCTGACGGTGTGGAGGCCTTGGCGCACGCCCACCGCACCAGCCCCGACGTCCTCGTCCTCGACGTGATGATGCCCGGCATCGACGGCCTCCAGGTCTGCCGCGTCCTGCGGGCGGAAGGGGACCGTACCCCGATCCTCATGCTGACCGCGCTGGTCGAGACCGCCGACCGGATCGCGGGACTGGACGCCGGTGCCGACGACTACGTCGTCAAGCCCTTCGACGTCGAAGAGGTCTTCGCCCGGCTGCGGGCGTTGCTGCGCCGTACCCTGCCGGTGACCACCGGCGGCGGCAGCGGCAGCGGTGGCGGCGGTGTCGCCGCCGAGCCCGGCCGGGAGCCGCAGGTCTCCGACCGGCAGGTCGAGGCGGCCGGCCTGCGGATGGACCTCCAGGCCCGCCGGGCCTGGCGCGGCAGCCGCGAGCTGGAGCTGACCCGCACCGAGTTCGAGCTCCTTGAGCTGCTCGCGCGGAACGCGGGCATCGTCCTCGACCACTCCACGATCTACGACCGCATCTGGGGCTACGACTTCGGCCCCGGCTCCAAGAACCTCGCCGTCTACGTCGGCTACCTGCGCCGCAAGCTCGACGAGCCGGGCGCCCCGCAGCTGATCCACACCGTCCGGGGCGTGGGTTACGTGCTGCGGGAGGACTGAGTGGGCCGCCGCCTCAAGCCGCCGGGGAAGCCCGGGCGGCCGGGGCGGCCCGGGCTTCCCGCGCGGCTCAGGCGGATGCTGGCCCGGCGCCGGCCCAAGCTCGTCTCCCTGCGCACCACCTTCGTCGTCTCCTTCGCGGCGATCACCGCCGCCGTCACGATCGTCGTCGGCATCCTGTCCTACAACGCCGCCGCCCGGCTGGTCCGCGTCGACGAGCAGTCGGTGTTCACGCAGGTCGTCTCCGACGTCCAGGACGAGGTGCGGCAGCACAAGATGGACCCGGTGGACTTCTCCTCCTCCCGGCGCGGCCACGACCTGCTCCGCCCGGCCCGCACCGACGTCCAGGTGCTCGGCGCGCAGGGCGAGATCGTCGACCACGGCAGCCCGGTGCTGCCCGTCACGGACGCGGACCGGGCGGCCGCCACCGCCACGGCGGCCGGGAAGACGGTCCAGCACAAGGATGTACGGGCCGGCGACGACCTGTTCCGGATCGCCACGGTCTCGCTCGGCGGCGGGCGGGGCGCGGTGCAGGTGGCGCAGGAGTTCAGCGACACGGAGGATCTGCTGCAGGCGCTCCAGCAGCGGACGCTGCTGCTGATGTCGGCCGTGGTGGTGGCCGCCGGGCTGTTCGGCTGGTGGCTGGCCCGGCGGATCACCCGCCGGCTGGTGATCCTCACCTCGGCCGCGGAGAACGTGGCCCGCACCCGGCAGCTCGGTATCCAGGTGCCGGTGACGGGACTGGACGAGGTGGGCAGGCTGGGCCGCGCCTTCGACCGGATGCTGGGCCGGCTCGCCCAGTCGGAGGAGGACCAGCGGCGCCTGGTCCAGGACGCGGGCCACGAGCTCCGTACCCCGCTGACCTCCCTCCGTACCAACATCTCCCTGCTCCGCCGGATCGACGAACTCCCGCCCGCGACCCGTGACGAACTCGTCGCCGACCTCGGCCAGGAAGCGCGCGAGCTGACCGACCTGGTCAACGAGCTGGTCGACCTGGCGGCCGGGCAGTCCGACACCGAGCCCCCGCTCCATGTGGACCTGGCCGACATCGCGGAGGACGTGGCGGGGCTGGCCCGGCGCCGTACCGGCCGCGAGATCGTCCTCCGTGCCGCCGGCGACACGACCACCGACGGCCGCCCGGGGATGCTCCAGCGGGCCGTCTCCAACCTCGTCGAGAACGCGGCCAAGTTCGACCGGGACGGCAAGGCCCCCATCGAGATCAGCGTGACCGGCCCGGCCCGGCCCGGCACGGTCCGCGTCGAGGTCCTCGACCGTGGCCCCGGTATCGCCGAGGGCGACCTGATCCGTATCTTCGACCGCTTCTACCGCGCCGCCGACGCCCGCTCCCTCCCCGGCTCCGGCCTCGGTCTCTCCATCGTCCGCGAGGTCGCCATGGCCCACGGCGGCGCCCCCTTCGCCTTCCGCCGCGAGGGCGGCGGCGCGGTGATCGGGTTCACGGTGGGCGGCGGGCTCGCGGGCGGGGTGCGGCGCGGGTGAACCACCTGGTGTGGGCCCGTACCCCGCACGCCCGTGTCTTCCGGTACGGCACGGCGACCGCCGTGGCCGCTCCCGCCCTCTCCGGGCGCGACCGGATCGCCGTGGCCGGGGCGCCCGAGGACGCGCTGCCCCTCGTACGGGACGTCCTGGCGGAGGTCGGCCCGGCCTACCGCCCCTTCGGGCGGTCCGAGCTGATCGACGAGCTGGTACGGGCGACACCCGGCCTGGTGCCGGGCGGGCGCCGCTTCCTGTGGATGGAGACGGCGCGCCGGCCGGCGGATCCGGCACCTGGGGTGGCGTGGCTCGACGAGCGGGGAGAGGCGGCGGCGGCCGCGCTCTTCACCGGCCACTTCCCGGACTCCTACGCGCAGCCGGGCCGCCCGGGCGTCCGCCGCTGGGCCGGCGTGCACGACGACTCGGGCAGCCTTCTCGCCGTGGCCGCCGACGCCTGGTCGGCGGCCGGGTGCGGCTTCATGGCCGGGGTCGTGACCCGCCCCGAGGCCCGCGGGCGGGGACTGGCGGCGGCCGTCTCCCGCTTCGTCGTGGACGCGCTGGTACGGGACCACGGCCGGGCCGCGCTGATGGTGGACGCCGGCAACCCGGCCGCGATCGCGGTGTACGGGCGGGTCGGAATGCGCGGGTACCTGTTCGGGGCGGCCGCGGTCGGGTGATGATCGGGGCACCGGGTGACCGTGGGGAGGATGGAAGCCATGCTGACCGATCAGGAGGCCGCGGCCGTCGGCTGCGTCGACGAGGCGGCCGTCGGCCGGAGCCTGCTGGAGCTGATGGCGGTGCCGAGCGTGACCGGGAGCCCGGCCGAGTCCGAGCTCCAGCATCTGCTGGCCGGCCGGCTGGAACGCCTCGGGCTCGATGTCGACCTGTGGTCCATGGACCTGCCGGCGCTGCTCGCCGACCCGGGGTTCCCGGGCATGGAGGTGGCGCGCGACGAGGCGTGGGGGCTGGTCGGGCGGACGCCCGGGGACGGCGACGGGCCGACGCTGATCCTCCAGGGACACGTGGACGTCGTACCGCCGGGGGACCCGGCCGCCTGGCAGGGCGATCCGTTCGTGCCGCGGGTGACGGGCGATGTCGTGCACGGGCGCGGGGCCTGTGACATGAAAGCCGGGCTGGTGGCGCACCTCGCCGCGCTGGCCGCGATCCGGGCGGCCGGGGTGCGGCTGCGGGGGCGGGTGGCGGTGCATTTCGTGGTGGGCGAGGAGGACGGAGGGCTGGGGGCGTTCGGGACCCTGCGCAGGGGGTACGACGGCGACGCCTGCGTGATCACCGAGCCGACGGCGGGGACGCTGATCACGGCGAACGCGGGCGCGCTGACGTTCCGGCTCTCCGTGCCGGGCAAGGCGGCGCACGCCAGTTCGCGGGACGCCGGGGTGAGCGCGATCGACGGATACCTCGCGATCCACCGGGCGCTGGCCGACCTGGAGCGGGCCCGCAACCGCGCCCCGTCGCCCCTGATGGCCGAGTACCCGATCCCCTACGCCCTCTCGGTCGGCACCCTGCAGGCCGGCGACTGGGCGAGCAGCGTGCCGGACCTGCTGACCGCCGAGGGCCGGCTGGGGGTCCGGCTGGGCGAGGAACCGGCGGACGCGCGGGCCGAGCTGGAGCGGTGCGTGGCGCAGGTGTGCGCGGCCGACCCGTGGCTGCGGGAGCACCCGGCGACGGTGACCTGGCCGGGCGGGCAGTTCGCGAGCGGGCGCCTGAAGGAGGGGCATCCGCTGGCGACGGTGGTGCGGGACGCGTGCACGGACGCCAACGGCTGGGCGTCCCGGCCCCGGGAGCGCGGGGCGCCCTACGGCAGCGATCTGCGGCTGTACGCCGGGGCCGGGATCCCGACGCTCCAGTACGGGCCGGGGGACGTCCGGGTGGCGCACAGCGCGCAGGAGCGGGTGTCGGTGCCGGAGGTGGTGGCGGTGGCCCGGACGCTGGTGGTGACGGTGCTGCGGACGGTGGGGGTCGGGTAGCGGGTGCGCACGGCGGTTCCCTACCGCTTGCCGCGCAGCGCCCGGATGACCTCGGCGACGGCGGTGAGGATCCGCGCCCTGTCCTTCGACTCGGTCCCGCCGAGAGCGGTTCGGGTGATCAGCACGGCCGCGCAGGCAAGGACGAGCAGCGTCAGAACAGCGGAGGCGGCGGTGAGCGGAAGGGGAGCCATCAGGAGTCCTTCGGAGGTTCGGGGCGGTGTGGAAGACGCCGACGACTGTGCCTCGGGTGAACCGGCGCAGGCCGGGGACGATTTACCCGAATCCCGGCGAAGCTGCAGGTTAAAACGGTAATCTGCGACTTCCCGAGTCGTACGACTCGCACGACTCGGGCCGACGTGGGGGCACGTGGGCGCAGAGGGGGACGGGCCGGGTGAGGTACGAGGAGCAGCTGAAGAGGCTGATCGTGGCGGCCGGAGATCCCAAAACGGCCGTGTTGAGCACGGAGCTCGCACGGAAGTACAAGCTGACCGTCCACCCGAACACGATCGACGGCTGGCGGCTGTGCAAGGCCGTTCCTCGCGACACCGCCAAACTGCATGCCTTCCTGGGTGCGTTGACGGAACTCGCGCAGACCCGGAACCGGGAGCCCGTCCCCCGCCTCACGCGGGAGCAGTGGGACCGACTCGCGGATGCTGCCCGCAGGGCCCGCACCGACCGGTCGGAGAAACCGGCCCCCCGGCCGCATGTCCGACCGGCCCTCCACCAGGAGTGGTCGGACGCGGTGACCGGCTCGAAGGCCTGGCAACTCGTCGAGCCTGCAGGGCAGGAGCAGGCCGGGGCGCTGCGGGAACAGGCGCTGGACGTCGTACGACGGCTCGTGGAGCTGTACGACGAGCGGCGCGGAGTACTGGACCCGGACCCCTGGAACGACCCGGAACTGGCGCACCGCACGAGAAGGCGCACTGGCCTGCTGCTGCATGAGCTGCACGGTCGCCTGGGGCGAGCGACCCTGACTTCCGCCGAGGCCACCCTGATCGCGCTGCTGCCCTTCCTGTTCCAGGCGCACGGCGCGTACATCGTCGCGGACCTGGCACACATCGATCCGACGGACCTGGACGACCAGGCGACGGGCGGACCGGACCGGGAGAAGTACAACGTCCTGCTGCGCAGCCACAAGCGGCTCGTCCGTCAGGCCCTGCGTGGTGACGAACTGCCCGACCGTGACGACGGCCGTCCGGAGATCGGGTGGTGGCTCTTCCACCAGTGGACCAAACAGGAGTCGGGTTCGATCGGCCGGCTGCTGGCCGATCTGCGGCCGGCCGGCGCCGGCCTCGGCACGCTCCTCGACCGGCAGTTGCTGACCCGGCTGCTCGCCTGCGCCCATGTGCCGCCCCGCAAGCTGTACGGGAGGGGGTGCGCCGGGCTGCTGAAGCCCGAGCCGTTCTCGGTCGAACTGGGGGACGGGGACTGGCAGCCGGTCAGGGAACATCTGGTCGGACCGCTGTTCGCGATCGCCCACGCCATGGCCTTGGAGGCGACCGACCTGCCTCCGGCCGTCGTCGAACACATGGGCATCCCTGATCCGGTGGCGGTCGGACCCCTCCGGAACACGCTGAACGGCGCCCGCTGGGTTCCGGCCGGGGACACCCTCGGCCTCCAGGCGACGTGCGACCACCCCGCCGTCGTGGCCGCGCTCGTGGCGCACACACAGCATGTGGACGCCCTGCTGCGGGACGCCCGCCGTGTCCGGCCCACGGAGGAGATCGGCGCACTGCCCGTGTACGCCCATGCCGACGAGGTGCAGGAGGCGGACGACACGGGCGGGTCCCGGCAGGCCGGCGAGGTGATCCGGTTCCGGCTGGACGAGGAGCGCATCCAGGAGCTCCTCATGGGCGAGAACCTCTATCGCGACCGCAGCCTCGCCATCCGTGAGCTGTACCAGAACGCCTTGGACGCCTGCCGGTACCGGAGGGCGTGGGAGCACGCCAGAGATGGCCGGGACAGCTTCGAAGGCCGGATCGAGTTCGAACAGGACTACGACGAGAAGGAGAAGCGGTACTACCTGGAGTGCCGGGACAACGGCATCGGTATGGACGAGACCGTGCTCGCCGAGGTCTTCTCCCGGGCCGGGGTGCGATTCACCGACCACGCCCGCTTCCAGGAGGAGTCCCGACGCTGGCGGAAGAACGGCGTCGCCGTCCGCCCCAACAGCAGGTTCGGAATCGGTGTGCTCAGCTACTTCATGCTGGCCGACGAGATCCGCGTCACGACCCGTCCCGCGAGCGGCGGGACCGAGCAGCTCACCGTGCTCATCACGGGGCCGGGACACTACTTCAGGGTCAGTCGTACCGACGCGGACGAGCCCATCGGGACCACGGTCCGTCTCTATCTCCGGGAAGGGGACAGATCTCCCTCCTGTGTGCGGGAGTTGCGCAGGCTGCTGGGCATCGCGGAGTTCCTGACACATGCCAGGCACGGGAACCAGGAGGCCGTCTGGGAGCCGGGCAGGCTGCGGGAACGGGAGGCGCCCGTCGGGGGACCGGCCGGTTTCGTGGCCCACGGACACACCGTCAGCCGGCCGGAGGCCGGCCAGGGGGTCGACGGCCAGGTGGTGTGGAGCGAACACGGGGGCGGCATCCTGGCCGACGGCATCTTCATCGAGCCCCGGGTACGGCGGGGCATGCTGGCCGATCCGCAGCAGACGCGCCGTCTGCGCGGCGCGGTGGTGAACCTGACCGGGGCGACTCGGCCGAAGGACCTGTCCGTGGACCGCACGGAGATCCTGGACGCCGATGTGGACGAGCACGTGGAGCGGCTCATCCGGGACGCGCTGCCGACGCTGCTGGCCGCCGATCCCCCGCTGCTCACGACGGAGTGGCTGGCCGATGTCTCCGGGCTGAGCCCAAGGCTCGCGGACCTGGTGACGGAGGCGGCGGGGGAAGCCGGGTTCGTACTCAAGCTGAACGGCCAGGCCGCGCCGATGGACACGGCGGGTTTCTTCCCGCCCGACGCCGACATCGTCCATTGGGCGGGCCGGGACTTCACATACGCTGCGGGCACCAGCGCGGTCCGGCCCGACGGCACCCCGGACGACGTGACCCTGCTGTGGCGTCTTCTCGCTCATCGGCCCAACGCCGAACTGGCCGCCCTGACCGAACTGGTTCCGGAGCTCTCCCGAGTCCGGGAAGTCCTTGTCGCCCGGCCGTCGGACGTGCTGCTGCGCACCGACCAGTCCATGGGGTGGGGCTCTCGGGGCTGGCGCGAGTCCTACGACTTCTCCGACGTACTGGAGTGTCCGGGGCACGCCCTCTCCGTGGCCGAAGCCTGCGGGATGCCGTACCGGGATGCCGTCTCCCGCATGGAACTCCTCGGTCTGGGGCGATCGGGACCGCCCGTCGACGACGTGTGCGTCGACTCGTTCGGAGCGGCACTGGTCGATACCCGCTTTGTGGGGATGTACGACGACGACTCGGGGCGCGAATGGTGCAGCACCGGCACGCCCGTACCGCCGGGGCACCTCCTCAAGGCACACCTGGTGCTGAACATCGGTGTCGATGAGGCTCTTGCCCGGATGCGAGCCTGTGGCTTCTCCGTTCCAGAGGGGAGCATGCCGACAGAGACCCCGGAGGACTGGGTGGTGGTTCTGCTCAGTTCGGACCTGGACTCCACAGCCCCCTGGCTGGACCTCTCCGAACCGGTCACGGCCGGACACGTGCTGGCCGCCATGGCCAAGACCGGCCGGTCCTTCGTGGAACTGGTCGACACCCTGCGTGCCTATGGATTCCGGCCGGAACTGGGCTCGTTGGACGAGCAGACGGCCGGGGAACTGTTACGGCAGGGCGCGGCGTGGGGATGGGGATCCACCGACTTGAGGCGTCTTGAGGTGACAGGGCCGGTGCCGGTGGACCTCCTGGCTCGTGCCGCGGTCGCCTCGGCTGCCGCTCTCCACGACATCGCGCGCCAGGTGTCGGAACGGGGCCTGACCGTTCCCGACCTGCCCGAGCAGGTCCTTCCGGCGGACGCCGGCATCCTCAGTGCCGACGCTCTCGGGCTCAGATGGCTGGCACGGGCGGACGACGAAATCCCTCTCGACTTCTTGCTGGAGGCCGCCAAGGACTTGGGGCTGCCCCCGGCGCTCGTGGCAGCGCGTGTGCGTGCCTACGGGTTGGTGACACCGGACACGGAGTTGCCCGAGCGGGCGGAGCCCGATGACGCGATGCTGCTTGGCCGGGTGAGGTACTACCTGGAAGAGGGCGACGAACCCAGGAAGGACCCGAAGGATCTCGTGCATGCGGTGATCCATGCCGCCCATCATGCGTGGAAGTCACCCGGATTCGTTGTCGATCGCCTTGCTCGCTACGGTCTCGGGACACCGCTGACAGCGCCACCGGCGAAGGCGAGCAGGCACGACATCGATCTCGTCACCCTGGACCACCTGGAAGAGAGAGAGTCGGCGCTCGACTGGGACGAACCGGTGCCGGTGTACCACCTGGTCTCCGTGGGCCCCCGACTGGTGATGGAGCAGGAGGAGGTGGTGGAGCGCCTGACCGCGTTCGGGTTCCGCATGCCCGCCCTCGGCGTCGACGACCTGGACGAGACCGATCGCAGCCTGTGCCTCGACGATCACGGGGACGGAGGGTATGCGGACCGCCTTCCCTTGACCCTGCGTCACCCGATCTACGACTTCCTTCACATCGCCCGCCTTGCTCCCCTCCCGCTCCCCGAACTCCTCCCCCGCCTCACCCGCCTCGGCGTCGACCTCCCCCGGGTGGTCGAGGCCGTCCGAGCCGCCCTTCCCAAGATCCCCGGTCTCGTCATGACCCCCACGGAACCGTGAGGAAGCCCTCCGCCCGGGCGCTCGCCAGGCCGATGCGGGGGAGGTCGCTGCTCTTCGTGAAGAGGATGTAGCGGGGCTCCCACACGGGGCGGTACTTGGCGTTCGCCCGGTACAGGGACTCGATCTGCCACCAGCGGGAGAAGAACGTCAGGGTCGTGTGCCAGAGGCGCAGGACCGGGCCCGCGCCGAGGCGGGAGCCGCGTTCGAAGACCGAGCGGAACATCGCGAAGTTCAGGGAGACGCGGTCGACCTTCAGCTCCGCCGCCCCGAGGAGGAGTTCTACGACCATGAACTCCATCAGGCCGTTCTCGGAGTCGCGGTCGCGGCGCATCAGGTCCAGGGAGAGGCCCTGCTCGCCCCAGGGGACGAAGCTGAGGAGGGCGCGGGGGGTGCCGTTCGCGTCCCGGCACTCCAGCATCACGCAGCGGCCGTCGGCCGGGTCGCCGAGGCGGCCGAGAGCCATGGAGAAGCCGCGTTCGGTGGCGCCGTCGCGCCAGCTGTCGGCCCGTTCGATCAGGGTCGCCATCTCGGCGGCCGGAATGTCCTCGTGGCGGCGGATGCGGACCGTGTAACCGGCTCGGCGGACCCGGTTGTGGGCCTGGCGGACGACGCGCATCGCCCGCCCCTCCAGGGTGAAGTCGGCGATGTCGACGATCGCCTCGTCGCCCAGTTCCAGGGCGTCCAGGCCATGGCGGGCATAGACGGTGCCCGCCTCCTCGCTCGCGCCCATGACGGCCGGCGTCCACGCGTGGCGCCGCGCCTCCGTCAGCCACGCGTCGATCGCGCCGGGCCAGGCCTCCGGGTCGCCGATCGGGTCGCCCGAGGCGAGGCTGACGCCGCCGACGACGCGGTAGGTGACCGCCGCCTTGCCGGTGGGCGAGAAGATCGCCATCTTGTCGCGGCGCAGGGCGAAGTAGCCGAGGGAGTCGCGGGCGCCCTGCTTGTCCAGCAGGCCGCGCAGCCGGGACTCGTCCTCGGGGCTGAGCAGGCGCCGGCCGCGCGGGGAGCGGAAGCCGGCGTACAGGACCAGGCAGAAGGCGGCCGCGAGCAGGACGTTGATGACGATGTCGGTCCAGCGGGGGGCGTGGACCGCGGTGACGTGGTCGGCGAGCGGGCCGACGCTGACGCCCCGCAGGAGGCTGTAGGCGATCTCGTCGGGGAGGGTGGCGCCCGGGATCTTGTTCGTGGCGTGGACGAGGAGCGTGCCCAGGCCGCCGGTCACCAGGATGCCGCCGGCCCCCACCGCCAGCGCCGTCTTCGGGTTCGACGGGTCACCGACCGCGTTGAACTCCCGGCGGCTGATCAGCAGCGCGGCCAGGAAGAGGCCGGTGACGGCGGCGGAGACCCAGTTGAAGACGTGGGCGCGGTACTCGTGCTGGGTGAGCGCGAGGACGTAGAGGGCGAAGAGCGGGGCGGACAGGAGCAGGTTGACCACCCAGGCCGCGCGCTTGCGGCGGCGCATCACCAGGACGAAGAAGATGGCGAGGGCGGCCGAGACCAGGCCCGCCGTGGCCAGGTACGGGGTGAAGAACTGGCCGGAGTGGTGCGCGTGCTGCCGGTGCAGGTGGAGGGTGAGCCGGCCGTTGTTGTGCTCGTCGACCTCCTGGCGGAAGGGGAGCGAGACCACCGCCAGTATGTTCAGTACGGCGATCACGCGCAGGTACCAGACGGTGAAGTCGGCGGCCCGCCTGCGCAGCGCGCCGCCGGAGGGGGCGCGGAGGGCGGCGGAGACGCGGGTCGGGATCAGGGTCGACAGCTGTGCGGGCATGGGGACCGGTCACCTTGGGGACGGGGAGCGGGTTGACGGAGGGCTGACCCTACAGTCTGTAAGGTAACTGTGGGAGACGAGGGTGGGATCAGCCTCGGTACGGAAAACGGTGTGAAAGGGCGTCCGGCCTCTTACGGACCTGCGGGAGCCTGCGCCCGCTCCCGCTCCGCCCGCCGCCGGGCCGCCAGCATCCACGCCAGGTTGCCGATCGCCGCCCCGGCGGCCACCGCGGCGACGATCACCCCGCCGGTCGCCAGCCCGTCGCTGAACAGGTGCGGGCGCCGGTCGAGGCTGTGCAGGCCGAAGCCGGACAGCTCGTACACGCCCACCGCGGCGACCAGCAGGCTCGCCACCAGCACCGCCACCGTGGGGGCGAGGCCGCGCCGCGCCTCCTGTGTGTCCGTGCCCTGCATGAGTACCCCCGTGAGCTGACGAGCCGCCGTGGCCGATGGGGAACCTACAATACGTAGGGTCCGGATAGCCTCAGGACGTGCGTATTTACATCAGCGTGGACATGGAAGGCATCACCGGGCTCGTCGACCGGGACGATGTGCAGCCCGGCGGCCGGGACTACGAGCGCGGCCGGTCGATGATGGCCGAGGACGTGAACGCGGCGATACGCGGGGCGGTGGCGGCCGGCGCGACCGAGGTGCTCGTCAACGACGCCCACGGGCCGATGCGGAACCTGCTCCCCGAACACCTGCACCCCGCCGCCCGCCTGGTGCGCGGCAAGCCGAAGAAGATGCTCATGCTGGAGGGCCTCACGGCGGAGCACGACGCGGCGATCTGTGTCGGCTACCACTCCCGGGCCGGGGCCCTCGGTGTCCTCAGTCACAGTTTTATGGGCCACGAGATCGAGGACATCTGGCTGGACGGGAGTCCCGCCGGGGAGATCGGGCTCGCGCACGCCACCGCCGCGGCCCTCGGCGTCCCGGTCGTGGCCCTCACGGGTGACGACGCGGCGTGCGCCGAGATGACGGCCTGGGACGAATCGGTCGTCACCGTGCCCGTGAAGTACGCCCGGGACCGGTTCGCCGCCGAGCTGCGTCCGGCCGAGGAGGCCCGCGGGGCGATCGAGGAGGCGGTGACAGCGGCTCTGGCGCCCGCGCCGAAGCGGCCCGCCGCGCCCGGGGGCGAGTCGGTCCTCGCCGTGCGCTGGCAGTCCGCCTCCGTCCCCGCCGTCCTCCTCGGCATCCCCGGCGTGACGGCCGTCGACAGCCGTACCGTCCAGGCCCGTGGTCCGCTGCCCGCCCTCTACCGCCAGTTCGGCGTCTGGATGCGGGTCGCCTCCTCGCTCACCAACCAGCCGCCGTACTGCTGAGGCCATGACCCGGGCTCAGCCGAACCGGCCCGCCACGTAGTCGGCCGTGCGCTGGTCCTGCGGGGAGTTGAAGACGTCCTCCGTGGCGCCGTGCTCGACGATGCCTCCCGGGGTGCCCTGCTCGGCCAGGAAGAACGCGCACTGCTGGGAGACGCGGGCCGCCTGCTGCATGTTGTGTGTGACGATCACGATGGTCACCTGGCCGGCCAGGTCCTGGATGGTCTCCTCGACGCGGCGGGTGGAGGTGGGGTCCAGCGCCGAGCACGGCTCGTCCATGAGGAGGACCCGGGGGCGGACCGCGAGGGCCCGCGCGATGCACAGGCGCTGCTGCTGGCCGCCGGAGAGCGCGCCGCCGGGCTGGCGGAGGCGGTCGCGGACCTCCTTCCACAGGCCGGCGCGGGTCAGGGACTCCTCGACCAGGACGTCCTTCTCCCGGCGGTTCACCTTCGTGCCGGTCAGCTTCAGGCCCGCCACCACGTTGTCGTAGATCGACATCGCCGGGAACGGGTTCGGCTTCTGGAAGACCATGCCGATCCTGCGGCGGGCGTCGGTCAGCCGCCAGGACGGGTCGTAGATGTCCTCGCCCTCGAAGAGCACCTCACCGCCGAACTGCGCGGAGGGGATCAGCTCGTGCATCCGGTTGAGGGTGCGCAGGAACGTCGACTTGCCGCAGCCGGACGGGCCGATCAGCGCGGTCACCTCGCCCGCGGGCATGGTCAGCGACACCTGGCTGAGCACCTGGTGGGAGCCGAACCAGGCGGAGACGGCGCGGGCGTCGAGGGTGGCGGGGGCGGGCCCGTCCACCACGGCGGCGGGGAGTACGGCGGTGTCGGTCAGCTCGGCGGTCACGGCAGTCTCGGCAGTCTCGGTCGTTGCGGCTACTTCGGCTACTTCGGTTGCTTCGGTTGTCTCAGACACTTCACTCACCTCGGTCACAGCAGGTTCGGCAGCAGTTCGGTGGTCCGCGTCGCGACCTGGAGGCCGAGCACCGCGACGACCGGGGCGAAGACGATCCACGTCTGGTGGCGGCCCCAGCGGTGCCAGGTCCAGACGGCGGCCACGGCGGTGAGGAGCAGCGCCTGCAGCCACATCACCAGCGGCCACGGCACCCCGGAGGGGCGGGCCAGCGGCTCCTCCGAGGTCGGCAGGGTGCCGGCCCGGATCACGGCGGACGGGGTCTGGAACGTGTCGGAGACCAGGTCGGCGTCGACGCGCAGGATCCCGGAGGGCATGAACTTGGGACCGGTGGCGGTGATGAGGACCAGCCGGCTCTTGCCCGAGGCCAGCGCCGTCGGTGCCGGGTCGCCGGCCCGCCGTACGTCGATGACCTGGAACTTCGCCTTGCCCTGGCCGGTGGTCACGCTGAACGTGTCGCCGGTGGCGAGCCGGGAGAGCTTGCCGAACGGGCCGCCGTACGCCCCCGCCCGGCCCATCAGCACGCTGGTGCCGGCCTGGCCGGGCATCGGGGTGTCCCGGCGGTGCCCGGGGCCGTCGGTCATGACGGAGGAGTCGGTGCCCTCCAGGACGACCTGGCTCAGGCCCAGCTTCGGTATGTCGACGAGCGCGACCGGCGTGCCGGGTGCCAGCAGCTTGCCGTCCTGGTCGGTCTGGGCCACCGGGGCGGTGCCCAGGGCGAGTTGCTCGCGCAGCTGGTCGAAGTCGGCGTGCTGGGCCGAGTGTTCCTGGGCGCCGCTGAACACCAGCAGCTGGGCGGTGATGCCGAGCAGCAGGGCGGCGAGGCTGAGCAGTCCGCCGCGCGAGAGGTGGCGGACGAAGGTGAGGCTGCGGACGGGCCTGCGCGGCACGGCCGGAGCCAGGGTTTTCGGTGTCGGTACGGCGACGGTCATGGCGGCCCGCCTCCTTCGAAGAATGAGTGAGGGGCCGCCGGGAGCCGTACGAGGCTCCCGGCGGGCCCGTCAGACGGTCACTTGGAGGTGATGGTGAAGTTGGCGCCGGTCTTCGAGTTCACGGTCGAGGAGCCGACGTAGAAGGCGTGCAGGGTGTGCTTGCCCTTGGCCAGCTTCGGCAGGGTGACGATGACCTTGCCGCCGCTCAGGGTGCCGGTCGCGATGACCTTGGTGCCCTGGTAGATGCGGACGGTGCCGGTCGGGGTGGTGCCGGTCGCGGTGACCTTGACGGTGACCTTGGCCTTGGCGGTGTGGCTGACCGAGGTCGGGGCGGAGGCGGAGACCGACGCCGTCGCCTTGGTGATCTTCAGGGAGACGGTCGTCGAGGACGCGTTCAGGCTGGTGCTGCCCGCGTAGGAGACCGACAGGGAGTGCGTGGCGACCTTGAGGTGGTTCGACAGGCCGATGGTGACCTTGCCGGACGAGTCCAGGGTGCCGGTGCCGAGGACGGTGGTGCCGTCCTTGACGGTGACCTTGCCGGTCGGCTTCACGCTGTGCGTGTCGGTGACCGTGACGGAGACCTTCGGGGTCTTGCCGTACGCGGTGGTGGCGGTGGTGGCCTTGGTGGTGCTGGCGTACTTGACGGCGCCGGTCCAGGTGGCGTCCGTTCCGGCGCCGACGATGTTGAAGCCGGTGACCGTGGCGGTGTAGGTGCCGGTGGCGAGACCGGGGAAGGAGTACGTCGTGGTGGTGGCCGGGACGTCCTTGGCGGCGACGACCGCGCCGTCCGCGTCGGTCAGCGTCACCCGGTAGTCGGTCAGCGGCAGCGGGGTGGCGGCCGGAGCGGTCCAGGACAGCTTCAGGCTCGCGTCGCCCACGGTGGTCTTCAGGGTGGGCGCCGCCGGCACCGTGTTGGCGGAGGAGAGGCCCTCCAGGCCACCCGGCAGGGCGTGCTTGGCCTGCAGGTTGACGGAGCCGTTGTAAGGCTCGTTGACGAAGCCGAAGGACGAGATGACCTTCTCGGCGCTGTCCGACGCCAGCTCGGCGGTGTGGCTGCCGCTGGTGACGAAGACGTCGTACAGGTCCTTGTCGAAGAATATGCTGGTCGGGTCGATCGCCCGGCTCGGCACGACGTTGTAGACGTCACGGCCGAACGTCGAGTTCTCGTAGTAGGCCTGGACCGGGGCCAGCTTGCCGTTCACCGTGGTGACCGGGCTGGTGGGACCGGCGTCGCCGGGCAGCGTGACGGAGGCCAGGTGACCGCCGGCGGCGGCCGCGGCCTTGCTGTAGTCGGGGGAGACGCCGTTGTTCTGGGCGATCCAGGAACCGACGGAGAACGGGACGAGTGCGCCGTCCTCGGTCAGGGCCGCGTTGGCCTGGTTCTCCTGGACGACCTGGACGTTCGCCCCGAGCGGCGTGCTGGACATGCCGATCGCCGCGAGGAAGAACTTGCGCGTGCCGGAGCCGTCCTGCGGGATCTTCGGGTGCAGGGTCTGGCCGTTCAGCTCGGTGAGCGAACCGGAGTAGATCTCGAACAGCTGCTGCTTGGTCAACGAGTCCAGGGCCGAGCCCTTGACCGCGACACCGACCGCGTCCCGCGCCATCGGGATGTAGGTGAGCGCGAAACCGGTGGCGGACGGGCCGCCGGAGGAGCGGGCGAAGTCGACCTGGCCCTTGATGACGGTACCGGTACCGGCCGGGAACTTGTCGCCGGTCAGCGACGCGGACAGCGCCTTCTGGCCGCTGCCGGAGCCGTTCGGGCGGGTGAACGCCGTACCGCCGGAGCGGGTGACGATGGTGGACGTGGTGGAGCCGGTGCCGGGCTCGATCGCGTCGTACGAGGCGATACCGGCGCCGTCCGCCGACTTCACGGCGGTCGTGGAGTAGCTGGTGCCGTTGACGGTGTCGCCGGCCAGGGCGTTGACCACGTCCTGGGTGGTGTCCGAGCCCACGCCGACCAGCTGGCGGAAGGTGCCCGCGGGGGTGGGGTCGGCGAGCGCCGGGGTGGCGAGGGCCAGACCGCCGGCCACCACGGCCGCGGCGACGAACGCCGCCGAGGAGCGCATTCTGCGCATCGAGAGTCTCCTGACAAGTGCTAGCTGGGTTGTTGCCAGAGGGATCTGGCAGGGTGGTACGGGCCGTCCGCCCCGACTGCCTTTCGGGGCGGACGGCCGTCTGCGGGGAGCACTTGGGCTCCGTGGGGCTTGTAACGCCCCAGGTGTGGCGCCCCTTTAGGGGCGCGGGGCCTTACCCATTTGCGGCTCCGCCGCGTGGGCGCGACCAGCCACGACGCACCCGCAGCCGGCGTACTGCCGCCGTCACGGAAGCAAGCGACAGCTGCCGGCCACCGGCAAAGGGTGCGCCCACTCCGGCGACCGCCCCGAGCGCGGCCCCCGCCGGAACGGCGTACCGCAGCGGGTTCGCCGGGTCGGCCGGCGTGTTGCCTGCCGCGGTCGTCTCCAGCGCCTTGCCGCCGTCGAACGACGCTGACGCACTCGGCGAGGCGCTGCCACCGGCGCCGCCGGCCCCGGTGCCCGTGCCGCCGACGGCGCCCGTGCCTCCGGTGTCACCGGCGGAGCCGGGCACGCCCCCACCGGAGGTGTCCGTGCCGCCGCCGTCGGCCGAACCGTCGTCGGCGGGGCTCGGGCCCGTGTAGTGGAGCAGCGCGTCGGCCGCCTTGACGGCCTGTGCGCGCAGCTTCTCGGAGAGCGGGGCGTAGCCGACGGGCAGCTTGCCCGGGTCGGATCCGGAGGTCTGGCCGGCGGCCGCCGCGTAGCGCAGCAGGGCCGCGTAGTCCTGGCGGGCCGCCTTGGTCACCTTGCCGGGGCGTACCGCCGCGTAGACCAGCTGGGCCAGCGGGTAGGCGTCCTTCGCCGTGGCGTTCGCCGGGGTGATCTCGGCGACTCCGGAGCCGGAGGCGGTCGCGGCGGCCGCGGCCAGGCTCGCCGCGGTCGGGGCGACGAACTTGCCCGCGCTGTTCTCCAGTTCGGCGGTCTGCAGCCCGTAGCGGGCGGCGGAGGCCGCGTCGGTCACCGTGATCACGAAGCGCGAGCCGACCGTCTGCGGACCCACGCTCTTGTACGCCGGCGGGCTGGCCAGCGGGTCCCAGCTGGACTTCCAGAGCGTGTCCGCGCGCCGGGTGTGCAGGGCGCCGGCGTGCATGTCGTCCACGTAGGGGTGGAAGTCGGTCATGCACTGCGTCTTGTCGTCGGGCGCACCCGAGTTGGGCGGGACCGTGCACCAGGGGTCGTTCTTCGGGTACTCGTCGGTGTTCGCCGGGTCGAAGGCGGCGCCGGAGGGGTTCAGGTCCGCGTTGGTGCTGTAGTACGGGTTGACCCGCATCCCGTCGTCGTCGGGAACACCGGCGAGGAACTGCCGGGCGTCCTTGTCGGCGACGATCCACTGCCAGAGCGCGCGGGCGGTGTCGGTGTGGCCCAGCGAGGTCATCAGGTCGGTGTCGGTGGCCGGCGTCTCGGCGACCGAGAGATTGGCGAACTCGGGGTTCAGCGCGATGAACTCGGGGTCGGACGCGAGACCCGCCGGGTTGTTCTTCGCCCAGCCGTAGCCCTTGGCCACGCCGCTGTTGAGCACCGAACCCCAGGTCGAGTTGCGGTACGACTCGGTCAGCAGCTTGGCGAGCAGTCGGGGATTGAGCTTGATCGACTCGACCTTGGTGCCCGCGAGTCTCTGGACGCTGTCCGGCGCCGTGGACTTGGGTCTGCGTTCGATCGTGAACCCGATGACGGCCCCGCTCAGCGCGACGGGTGCGTAGGTCGTCGTACCCGATGGTGCGGTGGTGCCCTGGTCGACGCCGAGTTTGCGGGTGGTGAAGGCGAGGCCTGTGGAGCCGTCCGAGATGAGCCGGGCCCGGGTGTTGGGCTCGCCGTACTCCGTGTAGCTGTAGACCTTGCCCTCCGAGCACAGCGTGGCCTGCCAGCTGGTCATCGCGTCGGCCACCAGCTCGCTGCCCGTGGTCGGGCGTTCGTCGGAGCCGAGGGCGCAGTTGGTGCCCACGCTGTTGAAGTCCAGCTTGACGGCGACGCGGTTCTTCCAGTTGGTCGAGGAGACCGGGGAGCCCGCGTTGACGTGGCTCTGGTCCGCGTAGGGCTTGCCGTCCAGGTCGAGACGGCCCTGCGGGACGATCACCAGCCAGCAGGAGCGGGGCTTGGTGACCCCGTCGGTGGTGACGGGTACGCCGCAGCCGAGGTGCGGGGCCTCGTTGGCGGTCTGGACCTCGAAGTACTCCTGGCCCTTGCCGTCGGCGCTGGTGCGGGCGAAGTCGACCTCGTTGGTGGTGTTGTAGTTGAAGAGTGGGTTGTTCTGGGTGTTCCTGGTGATCGTGGTGCCGTCCACCGACTTGAAGGGGACCTCGCCGGGGGCGTTCGGGTTGGCGGCGCCGTACCGGTCGTCCTGGCCGTAGTTGGTGGGGTCGGCGCTGTAGAAGATCTGCCGGGTGTCGTCCGTCCCGTTGCCCGGCCAGCCGCCGCGGTCGGTGGTGGGGGAGGCGCCGAACTGGCACTGGGTGCGCGACGGGCCGGGGTTGGACGGGACCGTGCCGTCGGCGTCGCCCCAGCACTGCATGATCTGCACGAAGTCGGTGTTGAACTGCGAGCCCGCGAACGTGGTCGGCGTTCCGCCGGTCCAGCTCACCGAGATGGCCTGGCTGGTGAGGTGCGTGGTCTGGCTGACCGTGAACTTCATGTCCTTGAACTCACCGCGCCCGGACACCGTCACGGCGGATCCGGCACTGCTCGCCGCGGTGGCGAACGGGGCCGCCTGAGCCACGGCGAGACCGGCGAGGGCGCCGACGGTGGCGCCGGCGAGGAGCCGGACGAGGGCGCTTCTGATCCGTCGTCTCATCGGGTACTCCCGTCGTCCGAGGGGCCGTTGCCCTTGCCGTCGCCCTTGTTGCCCACCAGCCGGGAGACCAGCGAGGGCAGCAGGAGCAGGCCGAAGACCAGGACCGCGGCCAGCAGCATCAGCGTCTGGGTTCCGGTCCAGCCGTGCGCGGTGGCCACTGCGACCGGCTGGGCGAGGGCGACGGTGCCACCTGCGGCCGCACCTGTGCCGGTTCCGGTGCCACCGGAGCCGGTGCCGTCCGGGGAGATGGTCTGGCCGGTGTCGGGGTCCACGGAGGGCTGGGCGCTGGATCCTCCGGAGGAGCCGCCGCTGCTGGCGCCGGTGCCGGTGCCGGTCGCGCCGCCGGTGCCGCCGCTGCCGCCGGAGGTGCCGCCGCCGTTGCTGCCGGAGCTGGTCTTGGTGCCGCCGGTGCCCGTGGTGCAGGGCGCGGCGCCCTTCTTGTCACAGGCCGCGGGGTAGGGCGCGGTCTGGGCCAGCCTGTTCTGGCCGCTGGCGGTGAAGGTCGGGTTGTTGCAGTTCTTGATGTTGATGTTCTGCGTCTGCACGCCCGGGATCCGGCGGATCTGGTCGAAACCGGCCTTGACGAGGTTGATCGGCAGCGGTGAGTAGCCGAGTTTCGGCGCCTGTTGCTGGCCCTGGCACATGAAGTAGTAGGAGAAGGCGCCGAGCGTCTTGCCCTTGTCCTTGGTGAAGGTGCCCTGCACCTTCAGGGGCAGGATCATGTACGAGTAGCTGGACAGCGGGTAGTTGCGCCTGTCGGTGTCGTTGTAGACGCCGTCGAGCTGCTGGGTGAGGTAGTCCGCCGAGTTCTTGTTGGTGTTGATTTTGGCCTTGAGGAGCGAGACCGCCACGTTCGACGGGGTCGGCTCGGTGTAGTAGCCCGCGTGGTTCAGGACCTTCGCGACGGGGTACCGGGCGTTGATGGCGTACGAGTAGTTGACGTACCCGATCGCGCCCTCGCCGTAGTTCTGGGCGACGTAACCGGCGACGCCGAGGTCACCGGACTGGGCGATCATGCCGGAGACGGTCGGGTAGTACGACGTCTGCCCGCACGCCCCCGAGCGGCCGACCTTGGCGCAGTAGGCGTTCCACAGCGACTTGTGCTGGTTCGCCATCCACATCGTGAACTGGGCGGTGGAGCCGGAGCCGTCGGAGCGGACGACGGGGACGATGGTGCGGTGGGGGAGTTGCAGCCCCGGATTGTCGGCCTTGATGACCGGGTCGTCCCAGGTCTTGACGACCCCGGTGAAGATCTTGGTGACCACGTCGCCGGAGAGGCGGAGGTTGGTGACCTTCTTGCCGTTGACGGTGAGGTGGTACATGAACACCGTGCCGCCGGCCACGATCGGCATGTAGGCGTACGACCCGGAGGCCGGGCGCTCCGCCGCGCTGCCGTCGGTGGGGTTCGTCTGGAACGGGATGTCGGAGACGGCGAAGTCGACGGTGCCGGAGAGGAACTGGCGGCGGCCGTCGGAGGAGCCGGTGCCGGCGTAGCTGATGCGCATGCCGTACTGGTTGACGGCGCGACGCCATTCGTCGACGGCGTTCTCGGCCCAGGTGGAGCCGGCGCCGGCGATGGGGGTGTAGCTGTCGGCGACGGCCGGGGTGCCGGCGATGGTGCCGAGGATGCCTATCAGTGCGGCCAGGATGCCCAGCCGTCGGAGGGCGTTGATGACTTGGCTGGACATCAGTGACTGTCTCCTGTAGCGGGGTCAGCGTTCCCACCCGCACCACCCGTGCGGGTTTCGTCGTCGGGTGCGGGCCCCTGCGGGGTGCCTTCGCCGTTGTCGGGTGCGGGTGCGGGTGTGTTGGCTTCGGGGGCTTGCTCGCCGTTGTCGGGTGCGGGTGTGTGGGGGCTGGGCGCGCCGTTCCCCGCGCCCCTTTCGGGGCGCTCGCTGTGGTCGTCGGTTTCAGAAGGACCGGTCTCGAACAACTCCAGTCCCGGCGCGTGGAGTTCGGTGAACCTTGTCGCGTCCCGGCGGGACGCCCGCGCCGCTCGCCTCGCCTGGCGCTTGTTCTGGTGGCCGGGGCCGCGGCCGCCGATCACCCGGGCGATGACGAAGAGGACCAGGACCAGCGCCATCAGGACCGCCGCCGCGCCGAAGCCGCGCGCGATCATCGTGGGCTCGGGGGACTTGACGAAGTTGAAGACGGCCAGCGGGAGGGAGACCATCGGGCCGCTCGTCGGGTCGCCGTTGAGCGCCGCCGTGAAGCCCGCCGTGAGCAGGACCGGGGAGGTCTCGCCGATGCCGCGGGCGGTGCCGAGGATGACGGCGGTGGCCAGGCCCGAGCGGGCGGTCGGCAGCACCACGTGCCACACCGTCCGCCAGCGCGGGGCACCGAGGGCCTCGGACGCCTCCGTGAGGGTGCCGGGCACCAGGCGCAGGACGACGTCCGCCGCGCGGATCACGATCGGGAGCATCATCACGCTGATCGCGAAGCCCGCCGCCAGACCCGACTTCTGCATGCCGAGGTTGAGGATCCAGACGGCGTACACCATGAGGCCGGCCACGATCGACGGCAGCGCGGTCATCGCCTCGACGATCGTGCGGACGAAGCGGGAGAAGCGGCCCGGGATCTGGTTCAGGTACACCGCGCAGGCCAGGCCCAGCGGGACCGTGATCGCCAGCGCGATGGCGATCATGATGAGCGTGCCGAGCATGGCGTGCGCGATGCCGCCGTGGGTCAGCGGGTCGAGCGGGCCCGCCGCCTGCATGTCCTGGGTGAAGAAGTTGGCGTGCGGCAGGGCCTCCCGGCCGCGCCACGCGGTGAAGCCGACGACCATGGTGAGCGCGGTGAACATCAGCCCGCCCGCCGTCCACAGCACGACGGTCATCACCCGGTCCCGTACCGCCTGCCCGTCCTCCTCAAGCCCTGTCAACACCGCGTAGATACCTAGGAAAGAGAGGTATGCGGTGACGAAGAACCCCATTGCGCCGGAGAACGGCGCGAGTTCACCGAAGAGCAGGACGGTGACGCACAGCCCGGAGGCGGCGGCGCCGAACACCGACAGCACACCGGAGCGGGTGACCCCGCCGATGTGGCGCGGCACGTCGGGGAGCGCGGCGACGGCGGCGACGGCGGTGTCCGCGGCAGCGCCCTCGGGGGCGTCCTGCGGGACGTCCTGGGCAGCGCCCTTCTCAAGGTCTACGACGGTCATCGTCACGCCTCGCTCTGTGCGCCGGACCGTGACCGCGCCACGATCGAGGAGGCGGTGAAGTTGACCGCCAGGGTGAGCAGGAACAGCGCCAGGCCCGCGGCCATCAGCGCCGACATGCCGAAGGTGGAGGCATCGCCGTAGTGCAGGGCGATGAGGGAGGAGACGGAGTTCGAGCCGGTCTGCAGGATGTGCGGCTGGATGGTGAAGACCGGGGAGATGATCAGGTAGACCGCGATGGTCTCGCCGAGCGCCCGGCCCAGGCCCAGCATGGTGCCGCCGATGATCCCGCCCATGCCGTACGGCAGCACGACCGCGCGGATCATGCCCCAGCGGGTGGCGCCGAGCGCGTAGGCACCCTCCCGTTCACCGGCCGGCGCCTGCGCGAACACCTCGCGCATCACCGAGCACTGGATCGGCGCGACCATCAGCGCCACGACGATGCCGGCGACGAAGGTGGAGGCGGTGTAGACGCTCTGGGAGGCCAGCGGTTCACCCGGCTGCGTACCGTCGACGTGCAGGAACGGGATCCATCCGAACCAGTCCGACAGCCACCGGGACAGCCCGATGACGTGCTGCTGGAGGAAGAAGAGCCCCCACAGGCCGTAGACCACGGACGGCACGGCGGCCATCAGGTCGACCATGGAGACGAGCGTGCGGCGCAGCGGGCGGGGCGCGACGTCCGAGATGAACAGGGCGGTCCCGAGGGCCAGCGGCACGCTGATCGTGACGGCCACGGCGGCGATGAGCAGGGTGCCGGTGAGGACGGCCGCGATGCCGAAGCGGTGGACGTCCGGCTGCCATTGGGCAGTGGTGAGGAAGTCCCAGACCCCTCTGGTCCGCAGCGCCTGTCCGGCCCGGAGCAGCAGGAACAGCCCTACGGCGGCCATAATGGCGAGGACGATGACCCCGGAGGCCGTCAACTGGACCCGGAAGATCCGGTCCCCGAGCCCACGAGCGGGCGACGGCCGCCTGGGCACGGGTCTTTCGGATTCCGCCCCGGCGGAACCCTTGAGCGCGGACACCACTGTGCCCCCCTATACGAAGCGATTCTCCCCACACGGCTCCGAATCGGGATGCCGCGCCCGAGAGTCAATGGCCGGTTCCTTGCGCACCAACGCGTCGAACATGGAGAGCAGGTGAACTGTTCATGCCATTTCGGTGGGGGAGATGTGGGTGCCTGTGTACTGGAGGGTCGGGCGGGACGAGTTCCACGAGGCGCCCGCACTGCTCAGAGGCCGTGCGGGCAGGGCGAGTTCGGTCGGGCGAGCGGGCCGAGGGCGAGGTTCAGCCGCGGCCCGCGCGGTCCAGGGCGTTCTTGACGGCCTGCTCGCCCTGCCCCAGCAGCGCCTTCTCCAGGCTGTGGTCGTCGTGCCGGGAGAAGCGTTCGCCCTCGGCGACGTCCTCCTTGCTCAGCACGCGTCCGCACCACTCGCCCTGGTCGGCGATGCGGTCGTCGAAGGGCACGGCCCCGCCCTCGCCGAGGACCGTCCAGCCGCCCTCGTGCCAGCGCAGGGCGAGCAGATAGGTGTGGCCGACCTGGAGACGGGGCGCGTCGGTGGCCATCTCGGCGACGCGGGTGCCGCTGGACCGGTAGACCTCCCAACCCGGGGCGACCATGTCGAAGCCGGCGCCCAGGGCGTGCCGGGGCGAACTGCGCGACCACAGCCTGCTGTCGGTCCGGAAGCTCACCAGCCGGTCCATCGCGTACGCCACGGCCCCCTTGGGGTAGGTCCGCCGGTTCGTCTCCCGCTCCCCGGTCGGACTGGCGACGACCACGTGATCGGCGTACGACACCCAGTCCTTCGCGGTCTGCGACGGATACAGGTCCCCCGAAATCCCGCACCCCGCCACCGACTCCAGCCCCGGCCTGCCGACCAGTACCCCGGCGACGACCCCGACGGCGGCCAGCAGCGCGGCGACGGGCCGCGCCGGCAGGCGCCGGGGCATGACGGATCGTTCCCCCATGATGAAAAAGCCCCCGTGATCTCTGCGTCCCCTGTACGGCGGCGGAGGTGTTCAGGATCCGCAGGCCGCGTTGATCACCTTAAGCACGGCTGAACGAAGGCGAACAAGGATCACCTTGGCCCGGCACAGAACTGTGACGCGGGGACGGGCGGCTCAGCAGCCTTCCGTGACCGGGGAGAACTCCAGCCGGGCGCGGTCGTCCGCGGTCCGGGCGTCGCCGTAGACCGAGCGGTTGACCTGGTACCAGACGTCGTCCCGCCGCTTGTCGCCGTTCACGTCGTCCAGTTCCACACACCACTTCTCGGTGCGGACGGTCTTCCGGTAGGTCTCGATGCCGTTGCGGACCTTGGTGCAGGACCGGTACCGCTCGGTCGTGTACCAGGTACGGGTCGTGCGTCTGCTGCCGGTGCCGCTGCTGGAGGTGTGCCGGACCCGGTGCGTCGCGGTGGAGCACTTCCTGACCAGGCGGGGCCGGGTGGCCCGGACGGTCTTCGCCGTGACGTGCCGGACGGTGTCCTTCAGCCCGTGGACGGTGTCGTCCTGAGCGGAGGAGGAGCCGTCCGAGGCGGAGCCGGTCCCGGTCCCGGTGCTCGTCCCGGTGCCCGTGTCGTCCTGTCCGTAGGTGACGCCGTTGTCGGCCCCGTTCCCGTTCCCGCCCCCGGAGCACGCACCGAGCGCGCCGATCAGAATCGCGATGGCTCCGCTCACTATGAGCCGCTTTCCGAACATGAATCCCCCGCCTTTGCGAACTGTGCCGATCAACTGTTGGTGATCGCGCCGATTCTGCACGAGCCCCGATGCCGGGCCGGGGCAGGCCGGGTATAGCGTCGCCCAGTGGACCTGACCTGACCCGTTTCGTCCCCGACCGAAGGAGGGTGGGCCGCATGGCCGAGCTGACCGTGGGCCGGCTGCTGACGTCATGGCAGCTGGACCTGCCGGCGCTGCTGCTGGTCCTGGCCCTGGGCGGGCTGTACGGCTGGGGCGTGCTGCGCGTGCGCGGCAGGGGCGGGTCCTGGTCGCAGGCCCGGGCCGCCGCCTTCGCGGTGCTGGGCCTGGGCGCGCTGGTCGTCGCCACGATGTCGGGCCTGGCCGTCTACGACCATGTGCTGTTCTGGCCCGCGGCCGTGCAGAACATCCTGCTCGACCTGGTGGCCCCGCTCGGCCTGGCCCTGGGCGACCCGCTGCGGCTGGCGGCGGAGGCGCTGCCGGCGGGCGCCGCGGCCCGGGTCCGCCGCGCGATGACCGGCCGCCTGGTCCGCCTCCTTACCTTTCCCCTGGTCAGCACCGCCCTCGTGCTCGCCACCGAGCTGACGATCTACTTCACCCCGTACTTCGCCACCGCGCTGCGCGTGGGCTGGCTGCACGAGCTGATGTACCTGCACCTGCTGGTGGCGGGCTGCCTCTTCGTCGTACCGGTCCTGACCCGCGAGGAGACCCTGCCGGCCTGGTGCACCCATCCGGTGCGGGCGGCCCTGGTCTTCCTGGACGGCGTGATCGACGCCGTCCCGGGAGTCGTCGTCATGACGCACGGCACGCTGATCGCCGGCGCGTGGTACCTGCACCACCACCCGTCCTGGGCCCCCGACGTCCGGCACGACCAGCAGATCGGCGGCGGCGCGATGCTGGGCATCGCCGAACTGGTCGCCCTGCCGTTCCTGCTGGCGATCCTGTTCCAGTGGGCGCGGACGGAACGCGTCCAGGCGGCGGCCCTCGACCGCCATCTGGACGAGCAGCTCGCCATGGCCACCGCGACAGCCCCCGCTTCTCCGGCTTCTCCGGCTTCTCCGGGTTCCCTGGCCCCTGCGGCTGCCACGGCTTCCACGGCTGCCACGGCTTCCACGGCCGCCACGGCCGGTACGGCTCCCGGCCCCGCTCCGGTCGCCGACCGGGTCCGTCCCTGGTGGGAGACGGAGGAGAACGAGGTGGCCGCGAGGATCCGCAGGCAGCACGGCGAGAAGTGACCGGGGCCCTCAGCGGTGGGGCGTGAGGTCACGCGGTCGCGAGGGACACCTCGGTCGCCTTGATCAGCGCCACGACCGGCGCACCGGCCGTCAGGCCGAGATCGCCGACCGCGTCCTTGGTGATCGCCGCGGTGAGGTCCTGGCCTCCGTCCACGGCGACCTTGACCGTGGCCATCGCCCCGCCGGTGGCCACGTCGCTGACCGTGCCGGGCAGCTGGTTGCGGATGGAGGCGCCCGGCACGCGGGCGGTGGCGAGCGCGACCTCGGTGGACTTCACCATCGCGCGTACGGCCGAACCCTCGGCGAGTCCCAGCTCCCGTACCGCCTCCAGGGTGATCGCGGCCGTGAGCTCCTGGCCGCCGTCGAGACGGACCTTCACGGTCGCCATCACCTCGCCCGGCGTGACGGCGGTGACGGTGCCGGGGATCTGGTTGCGGATGCTCAGGCTCATGGCGGGCCGCCTCACAGGGAAGGGAAAAGAGCTGGATTGGTGGATTTTGTAATGAATCCGGCTCCAAGTTAGCGGGTTCGGCGGTCGGGCCGGTTCAGCGGCGCAGGCCCAGTGCGTCGGCGCCCGCGTAGCGGGCCTGGGGGCCCAGGTCCTGTTCGATCCGGACGAGTTGGTTGTACTTGGCGGTGCGGTCGGCGCGGGACAGCGACCCGGTCTTGATCTGGCCGCAGCCGGTGGCGACGGCGAGGTCGGCGATGGTGGTGTCCTCGGTCTCGCCGGAGCGGTGGGACATGACGACGGTGTACCCGGCCCGGTGGGCGGTGGCGACGGTGGCCAGGGTCTCGGTGAGGGTGCCGATCTGGTTGACCTTCACCAGGATCGAGTTGGCGATGCCGTCGCGGACGCCGGCCCGCAGCAGGGTCTCGTTGGTGCAGAAGACGTCGTCGCCGGTGAGCTGGCAGCGGCCGCCGAGCCGGGCGGTCAGATCGCGCCAGCCGTCGTGGTCGTCCTCGGCCATCGGGTCCTCGATCGACGCGACCGGGTAGCGGTCGACCAGCGTGGCGAGGTGGTCGGCGTGTTCGGCGGGGGTGCGGCGGACGCCCTCGCCCGTGTAGTCGTACACCCCGTCGCGGAAGAACTCCGAGCTGGCCGGGTCCATGACGAGGGTGATGTCGGTGCCCGGCTTGTAGCCGCTCTGCTCGACGGCCCGGACCACGAAGTCCAGGGCCTCCTCGGCGGTGCGCAGGTCGGGGGCGAAGCCGCCCTCGTCGCCGACGTTCACGCTGTGGCCGGCGGCGAGCAGGTTGCCGCGCAGGGTGTGGAAGACCTCCGAGCCCATCCGGACGGCCTCGGCGAAGGTCGCCGCACCGATGGGCGCGATCATGAACTCCTGGAAGTCGAGCGGGTTGTCGGCGTGGGCGCCGCCGTTGACGATGTTCATCATCGGGACCGGGAGGAGCCGGGCGTCCACCCCGCCGACGTAGCGGTACAGCGGGAGGCGGTGGGCGGCGGCCGCGGCCTTGGCGGTGGCCAGCGAGACGCCGAGCAGGGCGTTGGCGCCGAGGCGGGACTTGGTGTCGGTGCCGTCCAGCTCGATCATCGTGCGGTCGACACTCGCCTGGTCCTCGGCGTCGAGGCCGACGACGGCGTCCGCGACGCTCTCGTTGACGGCGTCGACCGCGCGCAGCACTCCCTTGCCGTGGAAGCGGGCCGGGTCGCCGTCCCTGAGCTCCACGGCCTCCCGGGCGCCGGTGGAGGCCCCCGACGGGACGGCCGCGCGGCCGAGCGAGCCGTCCCTGAGTTCCACGTCCACCTCGACGGTGGGGTTGCCCCGGCTGTCGATGATCTCCCGAGCGACGACGCGGCTGATGGCGGTCACGGTGCAACTCCTCACGCTGGGCCCGCGGTTCTCTCGCCGACGGGCGGTAAGTTCCGATCAGAAACAAAGTGAGTCCCGAAAGGGAACTTACTATGGGTGCATGAGGATGCACAACGCCGACGAGACGTGTGGCGTCGCCCAGGCCGCGCTGGTCCTGGGGGACTGGTGGAACGTGCTGGTGCTGCGGGAGGTCGCCCGCGGGCACGTCCGGTTCGACGCCCTGGCCGCCGAGATCGGCCTGTCCCGCAAGGTGCTCACCGAGCGGCTCGGCGGGCTGGTCACCCAGGGGGTCCTGCGGCGCAGCCTGTACCAGCGGCGCCCGGTGCGCTACGAGTACCTGCTCACCGACGCCGGTACGGCACTGCTCCCGCTGCTCGTCGCCATGCAGGACTGGGGCGACCGGTGGGTCCTCGGCGACGGCACCCTCACGGCGACGGCGGACGCGGACGGTGCCGAACACGCCCGCGTCCACGCCCTGCCCGGCACCCGCCTGCCGGACGGCCTCGAACTGCCCGGAACCGTGGGCGCCGGTCCCGGAACGGTGGGCGCCGGTCCCGGAACGGTGGGCGCCGGTCCCGGAACGGTGGGCGCCGGTCCCGGAGCGGTGGGCGCCGGTCCCGGAACGGAGGGCGCGGACATCCCTGCCGTCCCTGCCGCCCCCGCCGTGCCCGTCGTCTCAGCGGACGCCCCCGCCACCGTGCTGTTCACCTACCCCGGAACGGGCGTCGAATGGGGCCCGATCCCCGGTGCCGCGGGCTGCACCCTGGAGAACCGGCTCTTCCGGGACGCCTGGCCCGACTTCCGGCGGGCGGGTGCGGACGTACGCGGAGTCAGCACCCAACTCACGTACGAACAGCGGGAGTTCGCCGACGCCGAGCGACTCCCGTACCCGCTCCTCTCCGACGCCGCCCACCGACTGGCCGCGGCCTTGCGGCTGCCGGTGTTCCGCGGCGCGGGCCGGCTGCGGCACAAGCGCCTCGTCCTGATCGCCGACGCCGCCGGGACCGTACGGCATGTGCTGTTCCCGGTCGTCGACATCCCGCACGCGGTCGAGGAGAGCCTGCGGCTGGCCACGGACCTCACCCGAACGGCATGAACCCGCCCCGCCCCGGTCCGTGGTGGTGGACCGGGGTACTTGTCGTGTGTGTCAGCTGGTTGCCTCGGCGGCGTCCTGGATGAGGTCGGCGACGATTCTGGGGTGGCTGAGCATCACGACGTGGGAGGAGTTCGGGACTTCGACGATCTTGCGCGCGTTGGCACGGCTGTACATCCAGCGCTCGCACGCCGGCGGGATCGCCTTGTCCTGTCCGGCGACCAACCCCCACGACGGGATCGTCTTCCAGGCTGCCGCCGTGGTCGGGTAGGTGAAGGAATCGGCGTCGAACGGCCGCTGCGTGGCCTGCAGGACCCGGAAGTCGGCGGTGGAGATGTCGGCGGCGAAGGCCGCCTGGCCGTCCTTGCCCAGGTACAGATCGGTTCCGGTCGTGCCGTCGGCCTTCGTGTACGGGACCGGCACGCTCACCGGGCCGACCTCGCTGCCGGGGGACTTGGTGATGAGCTCCCCCTGCGTCTCGCCGACGTCGGGCACGAACGCGGCGATGTAGACCAGCGCCTTGACGTTGGTCTTCCCGGCAGCGGCGTTCGTGATGACCGTTCCGCCCATGGAGTGCGCGACCAGCACGACCGGTCCGCTGATGGAGTCCAGCAGACTTGCGATGTACGGGGCGTCGGTCGGGATGCCCCGCAGCGGGTTGGACCCGCAGACCGTGGTGTAGCCCTTGTCCTGCAGCTTCCGGATGGTGGCGTTCCAGCAGGACGAATCGGCGTAGCCGCCGTGCACCAGCACGATGGTGGGCTTCACCTTCGGATTCTCCTCACCGGTACTGACCGGGGCCGTCGCCGCGCCGGCCGTTCCTTCTGCGCCGACGGCCAGCGCTGCCGACCCGGCCAGCGCCGCTCCGGCGGCCAGCACCCGACGGCGGGAAACCTCGCTACTCATGGGACTCCTCATGCATGGGGCTTGGGGGAACGGGACTGACGGATCGGCGGCGACGCGGAGGGTGCCACGTCTCCTATCGGCCGGAGAGTGTCTGAGCCGCCTGGTGGATGACGGCCGCCACAGCGGCGGGGTTGGACACGTAGACGGCGTGACTGCCCGGTGTCTCGGTGACGGTGGCGCCGGCGCGCTCGGACATGGCGCGCTGGGCCGTCGGCGGGATCATGCGGTCGTCGGTCGCGACCAGATACCAGGACGGCTTGGTCTGCCAGGCCGCCTCGGAGACAACTCCACCCAGCGCGGCGACGCCCCAGGGAACCTGCGAGTCGGCCATGAACGCCGCCAGTTCCTCGGGCACATCCGCGGCGAACGAGGCGGCGAACTTGTCGTGGTCCAGGAACAGGAAGCCGTCCCGAGGCGGCAGGATGGGCGGCACCGGGTCTCCCGGTGCGGGATCGGCGATGAGGGTGCTCACCGACTCGCCCTTGTCGGGGGCGAAAGCGGTGATGTAGACGAGACCGGTGACCTTCTGATGGTTGCCGGCCTGGGTGATCACGGCGCCGCCGTAGGAGTGGCCGACCAGGAGAGCCGGGCCGTCCAGTGCCTCAAGGAGCTGGTGGGTGGCCGCGACGTCGCCATCGAGGGAGAGCGTCGGGTTCTGCACGACGCTGACGCGGTAGCCCTGCATGCTCAGGATGTTGTGGACGCCCTGCCACCCGGAGCCGTCCACGAAGCCCCCGTGGACCAGGACGATGTTCTGGGATTGCGGGTTCTCGCTCATCACTTCTCCTGTGTCATCGAACGGATGAGGCCGCCCGGCATGCCCACAGCCCTGGCGACAGGACTGTCATACGGGCTCCTGCCAGATCCACCCACATACATGGAGGTCAGATATAGGAAAGTCGACACAGGTGAGCCATATGATGCAGATCATGCGACATGAACTCGACGAAACGGACCGCCGCATCGTGGCTGTCCTGCTCGCGTCGCCCCGTGCCTCCTGGCGCGAGATCGTCCACTGCCTGGAACTGTCGGAGCGCACTAAGACCGTGTCCTACGTGGTGAGGCGGACGAGTCGCTTGTTGCAGCACAGGGCGGCGGCAAGTCCGAGAAATGCCAGGTAGTTTCGGGGGTGGCGTTCGTAGCGGGGGCTGAGCCGGCGGTAGCCGGACAGCCACGGCATGGTGCGTTCGAGGACCCATCGGCGTCGTCCTGATCGTTCGCTGGACTCGATGCCTTTGCGGGCGATGCGCACGTCGATTCGTTTCCAGCGAAGCCATCTGCGCAGGTCGGCACGGTCGTAGGCGTTGCCGGCGGAGACGCCGACGAGGAGGGGCAGTCCGTTCGCGTCCGACAGGATGTGCATCTTGGAACCCGGCTTGCCGCGGTCCAGGGGGCTCAGACCTGTGTGTTCGCCCCTTTTTCGGACCGCTTCGTGCAGACGGCCCCAGAGGCCGGCTCCTCATAAGGCACGTTGGCCGTCCCGCCGCCCTGCGGCCGTGCCCGTTGCTCAGGGGAAGACGGTGTGGTCCAGCGGCCGTTCCTTCAACGCCGTCAGTTCGGCGTCCTGATGCGCCGAAGTGGTCTGGAACGGAACTGCAGGCATCCAGAAACCGGTCGAGATGTCAGGCAGACATGACCTGTTCAACGAGGTCATCCTCGTCCCAGCCATCAGGGAGAGAAGCAGGCCCTCACCTCCGAGTCCGCTGTACCAGTGACATGTACGTGCTCTTGAAACTCAAGGGGGTACTCCCGGACAGGTGGTGTTTATGGAGACTAGTGTGCGTGCCCGGGTGCGGGCCGGTGATCGGAACGCGTTCTCGGAGCTGTTCGGCAGTTGTGCCAAGGTCGTCTACAACCATGCGTTTCGCCTGACCGCTGACTGGTCGGTCGCCGAGGACATCATGTCGGCCACCTTCCTGGAGGCGTGGCGGCTGCGCGAGCGTGTCGATCCAAGCGGAGGATCGCTGCGCCCGTGGCTTCTGGGCATCGCCACCAACATCGCCCGGAACCACATGCGCGGGAACCGCCGCTACCGCGCCGCGGTGTCCGCGCTCGCCGCGATGGACACGGAGTTGGGCGACCATGCTGACGACGTGGCCGGCCGCGTCGACGACGATCGCCGTGCCGCCGCGGCACTCGCCGCGCTGGCCTCTCTGCGTCGCCCCGAGCGCGAGGTGGTCATTCTGTGCCTGTGGGAGGGCCTGGACTACGCCGCCGCCTCCCAGGCTCTCGACATCCCCATCGGCACGGTCCGGTCCCGGCTCTCCCGGGCCCGGACCCGGCTGCGCAAGCACACCGTCGATGCGCTGGACCTTCCGAACGGGAACTCCGGAGGACGCTCCGGACAGTCAACAGGTAACAACACCAACGCGGTGCGGCCCATACAGAAGGGACAGCGATGACCACCGATTCGTCGAAGACTGATTCGGCCGATCGGGAGGACTTTGCCGCCCTCCTGCCGACTCCAGGTACCCGCGACTTGCCGGCCGACCGTCTTTCCCTGCACATGAAGCGCCTGATGGCCGTGATCGACAACGAGGACCGCGCCAACACCCAGCAGTCGCCCGCCCGCCCGCGGTACCGGCCCTGGTTGCGTCCCGTCCTGGTCACCTCGGCGCTGGCCGTGACGGTGATCACCGGTGCGGTGGTCATCAGTGACTGGGACAACGGCAACACCACTCATGCCGGTACGCCGAACCCCGTCAAGAGCGTGGCCGGCGACCCGGGATCAAGCGCCACCGCACAGCAGAACCCGCCCGTGGGCAAGCTGCGCGGCTTCGAAACCGTGAAGGACCTCACGGCGGCCGCCGATCTCGTCGTACAGGGCACCGTGGTCGCTGCATCCGGTTCAACCGAAGACAGCGTCCTCGAATACCAGGTGGAAAAGGTCCTCTACGCCGCCGACGGCTCGCGGGTCGCCGCGGGGGACCGTATCAACGTGACCCAGCTGGACCCCGGGATCGCGGACTCGGGCCAGATGTCCAGGCTGGAGCCCGGCCAGCGGACCGTGCTCTACCTCGGCTTCGATGGGGAGGACTACAGCCCTCTCAGCGGTGACTTCGGCATCTTCGACGTCACGGGCGACACCGCGACCGCCCGTTCGGCCGCCATGTCGGTGAGGGGACTGCGCACCGCCGACGGCGATCTGACGCCGGACAACAAGTTCACCACGTCCCTGGCCGACCTCAAGTCCGTGGCGCAGGAGCGCGCCGCCGGCGAGAACTGACGGATCAAGCCCTAGGCAGGACGGGATCAGGCGCCTGGTCCCGCCATGCCGTCATGCCGTCATGCCGTCATGACCTTTCGCGTATGCGGAAATCACATAACTCGAGGAGACATCAGTTGAGGAAAAGAGAACGGGTCAGCATCTCGCTGGCCTTTGGCCTGATTGGCGTACTGTCCGTGGGGACGGCCCTGGCCACAGCGAGCCAGCCCGCATCGGATCAAGAGGGCGCGGGCCAGAAAGTCACAGGCCGGGAAGTCAAGGCGGCGGCCTTCGGCGACGGAGGACTCACGTCGGTCACTCTGCTCACCGGTGACCGGGTCTACGTGGACAGCAAGGGCGCTGTCGCCAGAGTGGAGCCGGGCAAGGGCCGCAGCGGAATCCGGATCTCGACTTACCGGATCAAGGGCATCTCGTACGTCATTCCCTCCGACGCCCTGAGCATGGTGGCCGCCGGAACCCTGGACCGCCGCCTGTTCGATGTCGCCGGTCTTGTCAAGGCGCAGTACGACGACGCGCGCGTCAGCTCCGTGCCGCTGATCGTCTCGTACGCCAAGCCCGCCACGGCCGGACCGAAGTCCAAGGCGCAGAAGGACATCACCGCGGCGGGCGCGTCCCGTACCCGCTCGCTGCCGGTGCTCAACGCGGATGCCGTGTCCGTGCCCGTCTCCGACGCGACCAGCGCCTGGAAGGCGCTGACCGAGGCGACCGACGCCGCCGACAAGGGCGGGCAGCAGGCCCGTAAGGCGGCTCCGGGGATCGCACGTATCGACCTGGACGGCAAGGTCACGGCGAGCCTGTCCCGCAACGTCTCGCAGATCGGTGCCCCCGATGCCTGGAAGGCCGGCTACGACGGCACAGGCGTGAAGGTCGCTGTGCTCGACACAGGGATCGACCAGACCCATCCCGACCTCGCCGGCCGGGTGATCGCCGAGAGGAACTTCACCGACTCCAGGGACATCATCGACCGCGTCGGGCACGGCACGCACGTCGCCTCGATCATCGCGGGCTCCGGCGCCAAGTCAGGCGGAGAATACCGGGGCGTCGCGCCCGGGGCGCGGATTCTCGACGGCAAGGTGCTGGACGACACCGGCTCCGGGACTCAGTCCGACATCATCGCCGGCATGGAGTGGGCGGCCGAGCAGGGCGCCAAGGTCGTCAACCTCAGCCTGGGCGGAGACAACGACGCGGAGGAGGACCCGCTCGAACGGGCGGTCGACCAGTTCTCGGCCGACAAGGGCGTGCTGTTCGTGGTCGCGGCGGGCAACCAGGGCCCGGGTCCGCGGACCATCGGCTCGCCAGGGAGCGCCGCGTCCGCGCTCACGGTCGGCGCTGTCGACGGCCAGGACCAGATCGCCGAGTTCTCGTCCGTCGGTCCGACGGCCGAGGGCCGGGCAAAGCCCGACATCACCGCCCCCGGCGTCTCCATCGTCGCCGCGCGGGCAGCGAACGGCTACCTCGGCACCCCCGCCGCCGACGGATACGTGTCGATGAGCGGTACGTCGATGGCCACCCCGCACGTCGCCGGCTCCGCCGCGATCCTCGCCCAGCAGCACCCCAAATGGAACGGCGAGCAGCTCAAGCAGGCGCTGACCAACTCCGCCGAGCCGACCGACGGCCTGAGCCACGCCCAGCAGGGCTTCGGGCGGGTGGACCTGACCAAGGGCATCAAGCAGACCCTCACCAACACACCCGGCGTTGTGGACTTCGGTACACAGCAGTGGCCGCACGGCGACGACAAGCCGGTCACCAGGACGGTTACCTTCACCAACGACGGCGCCTCGGACGTCACCCTCGACGTCTCGGTGGACAGCAACGCCCCGCAGGGGATGTTCACCCTCGGCTCACCGAAGGTGACCGTGCCCGCGGGCGGCAGCGCCGGTGTTCAGGTCACCGCGGACCCCCGGGCTGGTTCCCTGGACGGCGCGTTCAGCGGCACGGTGATCGCCAAGGCGCCGGACGGCCAGATCATGCGCACCAGCGTCTCGGTGGTGCGGGAAGTGGAGTCGTACGACCTGACCGTTCGCTCGCTCGACGCGCAGGGCAAGCCGACGAGCGGCGCTGTCACCGTCTTCGGCGTCAACACCGGCACGATCGGCCAGCTCCAGAATCCGGACGGCAACGGCAACGTCACCTTCCGGCTGCCGAAGGACGACTACATCGTGGAGGACCAGATCACCACTGGCCCCGGTGACAGTGACGGCGCCCTCGTGGTCCGGCCCAAGCTGACCTTGGGCAAGTCGCAGACGCTGACGCTCGACAGCCGGACGGCCAAGCCCATCCGCGTCACCGCGCCGGACAAGGCGAAGATCGGCCACGCGTCAATCGACTACGCGGTCACCAAGCCGGACGGATCGCCGGCGTTCGGCACGTGGTTGAGCGGTGACTCCTTCGCGGGGATACGGGTGGCCCAGGCCGGTCCGCAGCTGCCCGGCAAGCAGTTCAACGCCCAGATCAGCGGCGTATGGTCCAAGGGAACGACCCGCTACAACCTCGTCTACACCCGTACGAAGTCGATGTACACCGGCTTCACCCACACCGCGTCACTGAGGGAACTCACCCTGGTGAACGCCAAGGTGGGGCTGTCGGCTCCCAAGGCGAAGGGCGCGATCACCGCGTCCTGGACCGGGTACGAAGGGGCCGACGGCTTTGCGGGCGCGGGCGGCACCATGAACCTGCCGGTCACCTCCAAGCAGTACATCTCGGCGCTGCCCGGCCTGAAGTGGGCCTTCTCCTTCAATCAGTACAACGCCCTGAATGGCGAGATCCAGACCGGCCAGAGCACCGACTACCGGTCGTACCCGGCCGGGCGCAGCTCCACGGTCACCTTCAACGTTGGGCCCTTCACTCCGACCGTCGGGGCACCGGTCCGGACCGGGAACCTCATGCAACTGTGCATGCCGTTGTACAGCAACGGCGCGGCGATGGAAGGTGTTTCGGTGGTCACCAGCGGCCAGACCGTCTTCCGTCTCAACGGTGAGAAGTTCCTGGAGTGGCCGACCGCCTGCAAGGCCATCGACGGTCTGCCCAGCGAGCAGTCCACGATCAGGATCGACTCGCACTATGTCCGTGCCGCGTCGGTCAGCGGGGTGTCCAGCGAGATCACGGCGGCGTGGACCTTCACCACCAAGAAGAAGGACGACGACACCCCGGTCACTCTGCCGCTGTCCAGCCTGCGGTTCAGCCCGAAGCTCAGCATGGCCAGCACCGCCAAGGCGGGCACCAAGCTCACCGTGCCGCTCACCGTGGAGGGATCAGCCGCGGGCGCGAACCTGAAGTCGCTCGGCGTCAAGGTCTCCTACGACAATGGCGCCACCTGGCGGAACGCCCCGGTCACCACCAAGGACGGCAAGAAGTACCTTCGACTGAGCCACCCCGCGAAGGCGAAGTCCGTCTCCTTCAAGGCGACGGTCGTCGACAAGCAGGGCAACACGTACGCGCTCACTGTCCTCAAGGCGTACTTGCTCAAGTGAGAACCGCGCCGCAAGAGCACCGCGGTCATGAGCACTGCTGCACATGAACCGCAGTACATGAGCACCGCGCAGCGCCGCTCCCTTCGTGACCTCTCACGGTGGGAGCGGCGCCGTACTGGTGCTCGAAGTGTCTACGGGAACATGTGCTGGACGTGGGTTTTCACCAGGCCGCGGTAACGGGAGCGGCGCAGGCCGTGGGCACGAACGTTCTGCGAGAGGGTGGCTCGATGCCGGCTCGGATCGCCTAGCGCGCTGCCCTGCTTCGGCGGTCCGGTCGAGCCGGTTGCGCAGTCGGATCTCATGGAGTTCGCGGGTGGGCAGCAGGGCAACGGCGCTCGGCCGGGTGACGGAGGTGGTGCACTCCGGTCGGACTGGGCAGGCCAGGCAGTCGGCCGGCCTCGGCCTGGCGGCTGTTGTTGGCCACGACGGGGCCGAGCGGGATGATGCCGCGCACCCGGGCGGCCCGCTCGATGTGCGCCGGGGTGACGTATCCGCTGTCCACGACGTGCTCGCGCGGCAACAACTCCCGCTGCACGGTCGACAGGGGGATCGTCCAGCGGACTGTCGAGAGCCATCGTGAGGATGTAGGCCCGTGGTGGCCGCCCAGGTCACCGGAGCCGGTCCACGCCGGGCGGAGTTTAAGGCGACGTGCATGGGAGCCGACCGACGCCGGCCATCTCATCCGTAACACCGAAGTCGTCCGGAGCCAGGCATACGAAGCCCTCCAGGATGGCCATCCTGGAGGGCTTCGCCGGCACCCATTGGAGGTCGGTACCGGACACCACCCGTGGTACGGCGGGCCTGGGTGGCGTCTCTGTCCTTGTGGGACGGCTTCACGCGACGGTATCTTCCGTGCCTGCCACGCGACCTTGAGGCCTAGCCCGAGCGGAAGCAAACCGAGGTAGGGGACAACGGGTTCGGGTAGAAGGGTGACTCCGAACCCTGCGGCGACGGCACCGGCGAGGATTGCGACGAAGCGGAGGTACTGCCCGGGCACGATCCGTCGGGCGGAGCCGTGGTACCCGGCGCCCTGAGCGAAGAACGGCGCCAGCCACGATGTTGTCGATGTTGGTGACATGCATGGTCGTTCACGTGATTCCGGCGGACCTCGCGCGGTGAACCGTGCGGCCGGGCGGGTGTGACTCCCGATCGAGCGTCACACTTTGTCCGTCACAATGCCCCGCGGGCCCTCGGCCGTCGTGCTGACGATGTCGAAACGCATGATCTCGGCGCCCTCCTCGGTGTAACGCTCCCACGTCGGCAGTTCGGCGTGCTGGGGATTTCCGGTGCGGATGAAGGAGATCCAGGCCTGGTGCATCGCGGTGCTCAGAGCCTGCTGGGCCGGGGGTGCGATGCCGTCGACCAGTGGCGCGTGCGACCAGTTGTCGAAGTTGTCGAACACGAACGGCAGGTCCAGGCAGTGTGCGGCAGCCAGCCGGCCGTTGTACGCGGGGGTTGTGTAGTCGAAGCTGTACGCCCACACGGGCCGTCCGCGGGCGGCCCGCCCCTGGGCCACCTTGATGTCCGGCGCGATGAACAGCTCGTCGGAGATCAGGTCCATGAGGACTTGCAGGGGTGTGGCGCCCGGGCGCCGGGCCTCGTAGGCGGCGTAGACCTCGGCGGCCTTGTCACCGAAGGACTCGGCCGCGCGGGCCAGGACTTGTTCCCGGGTCGTGTCGGCGTACATCGGGTTGAGAGCGAAGGCGAAATTGGCTTCGTCCTTGGTCCACCCGATCAGGACGTCGATGTCGAGTGCGGCGTCGTCAAGGACCAGGTCCACCGGATCGCGGGCCAGGTTCACGTCGTCGATCACCGGCTCGAAGGCCAGCGGCCAGTAACCCCAGCGCGCGGAGCGCCTGAACATCTCGTCGCACGCCTCGATCAGGCTGGTCCAGGGGACCTCGCGCAACTCGTCGAGGTCCTTCGCGCCGACCGTGTCCAGATAATTGGCGGTGATCTCCTGGGATTCGGTGCGGGTGCGGATGCGCAGACCCAGGGGCGGGCTTTGCAGGATGGCGCGCTGGAAGAGGGCGCTGGACTGCGGGTGCGTGGCGAGCGCGGCGGCCGAGAAGGCACCGCCGGACTGCCCGGCGATCGTGATGTTGGAGGGGTCCCCGCCGAAGGCCGCGATGTTGTCCCGGACCCAGTGCAGGGCCGCGATCTGGTCGGTGAGCCAGTAGTTGCCGGGCTCCGTGTCCGAGCCGCCGGGCTCGGCGCCGAAGTAGAGGAAGCCCAGCGGCCCGAGCCGGTAGTTGATCGTC
>NZ_JAGXJL010000386.1:0-247 GCF_019091475.1 Streptomyces sp. GbtcB6
GTATCTGCACCCACTGCGAGGGGGCGGCGTGAAGCTGGAGCCGCCCGGCGGGGAAGGGAGGCCGGTCGGATGAGATGGGCTCTGGTCAAGGTCTGTCTGGCGGGCACCGCGATGGTCGTGGTCGCCTTCGCCGTTCCGCTCGGCCTGGTCGTCAAGGAGCAGGCCCGCGACCGCGCGTTCTCCCACGCCGAGCGGGAGGCCGCCGCCGTCGCCCCGGCCCTGTCCCTCACCACCGACCGGGACAAGC
>NZ_JAGXJL010000387.1:0-247 GCF_019091475.1 Streptomyces sp. GbtcB6
TCATGTTTTTGTCCAATGATATCTCGCAATTGCCTGGTAAGGTGACAAGCTCGAATCCAGTTCAGGACTACATTTTTGGTCACGTATACTTCACCATACCTAGTTATCGCAACTGACCCGAGGGGCAAAAGTCCCCCTAGGTGCGATAATAACATGTCAAAGTGAAATGACCGCATCTTGAACTTGGCCTACCAACCGTGATATGTTTAAACATAACGCTATCACCTCTTGGCCGTGGCTACGCATA
>NZ_JAGXJL010000388.1:0-247 GCF_019091475.1 Streptomyces sp. GbtcB6
GATTCCTTAATCCTTCATTTATATATAGTTTGGCGATAGCGAACTATATATTATTTAAAACTATTTACCCTTCCTTTCGTTCTTCTAAGGGAACGTTACTTTTAGCTTTTAAGTAGCTTAAAGCGTTAAATATAAAATTAAACTTTCTTAGGATATAAAAAATCTTTAAATTGTATTATAAAAGATAAACTAATATATTTATTAGTCTTTTATTTATACGGTCGGTTAAAAATATTTTTAAATTCCT
>NZ_JAGXJL010000389.1:0-247 GCF_019091475.1 Streptomyces sp. GbtcB6
TTCAGACGCGCCTGGAAGATGAACGGACGTACCGTCGACGATCTGCCCTTCGCAGCTCAGTTTGGCGTGGCGGGATCCTACGTCGGCCTGGGTCTCGTCATTATCTGCCTCATGGCCCAATTCTATGTCTCGCTGTGGCCCAACGGCGGATCGCCAGACGCGCAGTACTTTTTCGAGAACTACTTGGCGGCTCCTATCGTGATCTTCTTCTTTGTTGGATACAAGCTGTGGTATAGACAGTGGAAGT
>NZ_JAGXJL010000390.1:0-246 GCF_019091475.1 Streptomyces sp. GbtcB6
GAGGCGTCCGGGCTCTCCCCGGGCTGCCCGCCGATGAGCGAGGCCGACTGGGCCGGGCTGGTCGAGGGCTGGTCCCCCGGGCACGTCGACAGGAGACTGCGGCAGGTCACCTGGTCCGAGCACGACGAACACCGCGACTACATCAAGGGGTTGCTGGGGACAGTGACGGTCTCCACGATCCGCCAGCGGCTGCGGGACGAGCACAGACCGAAGGTGTCGATCTCCTCGTTCCACCGCTGGGTGCAC
>NZ_JAGXJL010000391.1:0-246 GCF_019091475.1 Streptomyces sp. GbtcB6
CGGCCGACGGTGCCCTCGGCGTACTTGTCGCTGAACCAGTTGCCCATCGCGAGCAGGGTCGCCGGGGAGGCGGAGTTCTCGGAGGCGATCAGCTTGTGCATCTCGCGCTGGTCGGCGACCTCCTGGCCGATGGCGTCCGCGACCCGCGGCTCGACCGCGCGGATGGCGTCGAGGGCGGCGCGGTAGGCCTTGGACTCGGTGGACAGGGGCGCAGACGAGTCAGACATTCGGGACCTCCGGACATGG
>NZ_JAGXJL010000392.1:0-246 GCF_019091475.1 Streptomyces sp. GbtcB6
TCCGATATTATGGATAATTTTAAATATTCTTAAGGAGTTTATAATATAATTAAAAACGTAAGTAGTAGTTTGAATTAGGTTAGTTAAAATATTAATTTATTTAGTCCTAATATTAGTCGGATAGACCTAGCTTTTTATAGAAAATAAGTAGAAATTAACTATTACTTTAATAGTATAATTAAGTCCTTAGATATTAGTAAAGTTTAAGTTAAGAAAATATTTATAGCGATTAAGATTATTAAATAG
>NZ_JAGXJL010000393.1:0-246 GCF_019091475.1 Streptomyces sp. GbtcB6
GAGTTACGTATTTTAATACAATAGGTAGTTGTACTATATATAGGAATAGGCCGAAGGGAGAAATTAATAAAACGATAGGGTATAGAATTAATTTTTATATTCAATAGAAGTAAATACCTATTAATTAAATTTAATTCTACGCCCGAATTTATTAACCTTCGCGTACTCTACTAATCTTTATAAATCCTTACTAATAACTTCATCTCTAAATATATTTACAATCTACCTACATTATCCTAAGTAGTT
>NZ_JAGXJL010000394.1:0-246 GCF_019091475.1 Streptomyces sp. GbtcB6
TGGACGACACGTAGGAGACGGTCGTGGCGAGGGCCAGCTCCCCGGGTGAGGTCGGGGCGGTGACGAGATAGGCCGCCCCGCCGACCTCCCGGTGGTCCTGGTCCTGCGGGAAGAGGCCGAGCGACATCGGATCGGCGCCGCTCGCCGGGACCACCGCCGGGTCGGTCGAGCCAAGGTCTCCCTTCGACTGGTCGTCCTCGTAGGTGTACCAGACCATCCCGGGGGGGGCCGCGACATACAGCGGCC
>NZ_JAGXJL010000395.1:0-246 GCF_019091475.1 Streptomyces sp. GbtcB6
AGGGTGCCCAGAAATCGACCAGAACCGGCTCCGCCGACGCCAGAACCACCGCGTCGAACGTCTCCGCGGTCGCAACCTTCACCTTGCTCACAAATCTCTCCCTTTGTCGTTTCAGCCGCCGCGCCCGCCGACCATCATCGCGTCGAGACGGATCGTCGGCTGGCCGACGCTGACGTCGAGCGTCTGGCCCTGCTTGCCGCAGGTCGCGATCCCGTCGTCCAGCGCCAGGTCGTGGCCGACCATGCT
>NZ_JAGXJL010000042.1:0-81998 GCF_019091475.1 Streptomyces sp. GbtcB6
CCCCCCGCCCCCCGCCCCCCCGCTATCCGTCCCCCACCGTTCGCCCACCACTGTTCGCCCCCACCGTCACCACTGTTCGCCCCCACCGTCCGCCTGCCGCCGGCGGCGCAGCACCCCCGCAGGTTGGCCCGCCCCTCGTCCGACTCGCACGGGTGGTGCGTGGGTGGGAGGACAGGGCAGACTGCGCGTAACCTGTTGTAACTAGCGGTGCTAGTTTTGGGAGGGTTCTGATGTCCGCGTCCGTGAAGTTGCCTCCGTTCGATGCCGGTGACCCACTGGGTATCGACGATCTTCTGGAGCCGGAGGATCTCGCCGTACGGGAGACCGTGCGGAGCTGGGCGGCGGATCGGGTGCTGCCGTTCGTCGCCGATTGGTACGAGAGCGGGGAGCTGCCCGGCATCAGGGAGCTCGCCAAGGAGCTCGGGTCGATCGGGGCGCTCGGGATGTCGCTCAGCGGGTACGGCTGCGCCGGCGCGTCCGCCGTGCAGTACGGGCTCGCCTGCCTGGAGCTGGAGGCCGCCGACTCGGGCATCCGGTCGCTCGTGTCCGTACAGGGGTCGCTCGCCATGTACGCCATTCACCGGTTCGGGAGCGAGGAGCAGAAGTCGCGGTGGCTGCCGGCCATGGCCGCCGGCGATGTCATCGGGTGCTTCGGGCTCACCGAACCGGATCACGGGTCCGACCCGGCCGCCATGCGCACGCACGCCCGGCGCGACGCCGGCGGCGACTGGGTGCTCAACGGGCGGAAGATGTGGATCACCAATGGTTCGGTGGCGGGCGTCGCCGTCGTATGGGCGCAGAGCGAGAACGGGATCCGGGGGTTCGTCGTGCCCACCGACACACCCGGGTTCTCGGCGCCGGAGATCAAGCACAAGTGGTCGCTGCGGGCGAGTGTCACCAGTGAGCTGGTGATGGACGACGTGCGGTTGCCCGCCGATGCCGTACTGCCCGAGGTCACTGGCCTCAAGGGCCCGCTCAGCTGCCTGTCGCACGCCCGCTACGGGATCGTGTGGGGCGCGATGGGCGCGGCACGCACCTGCTTCGAGGCGGCCGTCGACTACGCGAAGTCGCGGGAGCAGTTCGGTCGGCCCATCGGCGGCTTCCAGCTCACCCAGGCCAAACTCGCCGACATGGCGGTCGAACTGCACAAGGGAATCCTGCTCGCCCATCACCTGGGGCGGCGGATGGATGCCGGCCGCCTGCGTCCCGAGCAGGTCAGCTTCGGCAAGCTCAACAACGTACGAGAGGCGATCGAGATCTGCCGTACGGCGCGGACGATCCTCGGTGCGAACGGGATTTCGCTGGAGTACCCCGTGATGCGGCACGCGACCAACCTCGAATCGGTGCTCACCTACGAGGGCACCGTCGAGATGCACCAGCTGGTGCTGGGCAAGGCACTCACCGGACTCGACGCCTTCCGGTGAACCCCGCGCGGGGGCAGGGCCGGTGAGCGGCCCTGCCTCAGCTCTGGTTGAAGAAGCCGTCCTCCCGGCGCCTGGCCGGCTCGCCGCTGACGATCTCGGTGTTCGCGGGGGTCAGCAGGAAGACCCGGTTGGCGACCCGCTCGATGGTGCCGTGCAGGCCGAAGGTCAGCCCGGCCGCGAAGTCGACGACGCGCTTGGCGTCGCCCGGCTCCATGGCCGTGAGGTTCACGATGACCGGCACGCCCTCACGGAACAGCTCGCCGATCGCACGGGCGTCCCGGAAGCTGTCCGGGGTGACCGTGCCGATCCGGCGGCCCTTCTCCTCGGCGGTGTCCGAGGCCACCTTGACCCGGGGGTCGGTGACCCAGGCATCCCCGGGCTGCTCGGTCCCTTCGGAGTAGTCGTCGTCGTAGTAGCGCTCGTCATCGTTGTCGTCGACGAGGCCAAGCCAGGCACTCGCCTTGCGTACCGATCCCATGGACGCCTCCTCTCACAGCGGTCCTTCTTGCTTCCGCATCCCTATGGTCGTCCATGATGCGGATGGTGCGCCAAGTGGATAGACGCCGCACGGGGGGTTTGTGACGGTACTGGTGCAGAGCCCATACGTCGAGAGCCCAGGTGTGCCAAGGGCCATAGCTCACACGGCTGCTGACTGGGAGTGAAATATGATTGTTTCCGGCGTGTGGGTGATGAGCAGTGCGTCCGGGTGAACAGGGCGAGGCGGTTCGGGGTGTCTTCGAGGTGTCGTCGGGGCGGTCGGGTCGCGCGGTCGTCCGGCGCGGTGGCGGGGAGAAAGGCCTGGTGGGCGGCTTACTCGCGTGGCCGGGGGCGTGGTCGGCCGGGGCCGGGTCCGGTCCGCCGGGGTGATGGCGGGCGGCCCGTGCGGGGCGTCAGGGCCATCACGGGCTTCGCCGTCCGGCTCTGACAGCGGTTCAGGAGCCGCGGCCGACCCGGGGGCGACCGGTGGCGTCAACCGGCGTGCGGGCGCGTCACCGTATACGGAATCAGGGTGCCAGGGCGGTCGCCTCGGGATTCGCCTTGATCCTGTTTCCGCGACGTAAAACAAAAACATGATCGGGTGACCGCTGCCCGGAGAGGGTCGTTGGCCGGAGCGCAGAACCATTTCTGCCCCGGTTCTGCGCATCCATCAACTCGCCTCATGATTAAGGCACTTCCGTGCAAGCAGCCACCATTCGCACCCGGCTCCTGAGGATTCTGGTCCTGGCCCTCGCCGTCCTGCTGACGCTGCTGGGCGTCGCGGCCGCCGGGCAGGTCTCCGCCTATCGCAATGCCTCCGCCACCGCGGACAACGCCCGGCTGGAGATCACGCTTCAGGGCCTGATCCACGAACTCCAGAAGGAACGCGGTCTCACCACCGGATACGTCGGCGGTGTCAAGGAGTTCGCGGGCAAGCTGCCCGCGCAGCGCAAGGCCACCGACACCGCCCGCGACCGGCTCGACCAGGCGCTCCGGGGCCGCTCCGACGCGGCCGCCGGCTCGGTGCGCGAGTCCCTCGGACGGCTCGGCGGACTCGCCGGGATCCGCAAGCACGCGGACGACCACACCGGCGTGGTCAAGGACACCTTCGACTACTTCACCACCACCATCACCGTCCTCGACCGGCTCGACCTGGGCATCGGTGACGTCCACGACGCCACCCTGCGCGACGCCTACCAGGTGCTGCAGATCCTCGGCAACGCCAAGGAGTTCACCGGCGAGGAGCGCGCCATCGTGCTCGGCTCGGTGCGCGCCGGGCAGTTCCAGGGCGACGACTACAGCCGGTTCATGGAGATCCGGGCCGGCCGCCTCGCCGCCCTCGACGCCTTCCCGCGCTCGGCCACCGACGCCCAGCAGCGCCGCCTGGACGCGGCCATGACCACCCCGGACGCCGAGCGCGCGCTGGCGTACGAGGACACCGCCGTCAAGGGCGGCGGGAAGCTGAAGTGGAACGACATCCCGCCCATGCAGTGGTGGGACGCGATGACCTCCACCATCAACGGGCTGCGGGACGTCCAGGTCTCGCTCGGCACCGACGTCGAGGACCGGGCCTCGGCCCTGGAGGGCACCGCCCAGCGCGACCTGCTGCTCTTCCTGCTGCTCGCGCTCGGCACCGTCGCCGCGCTCGGCGCGCTCGCCCTCGACTGTGTACGGTCCGTCTCCGCGCCGCTCGCCGAACTCGCCCAGCAGGCCCGTGAGGTCGCCGGGGAGCGGCTGCCGAAGGCCGTCTCCGCCGTCCAGGACGGCTCCTCGGGCGAGCACCCCGGGCCGCCGGCCCCGCTCGCCGTCTCCGGCCGGGCCGGCGCCGAGGTCAAGGAGGTCGCCGAGGCCTTCGACCGGGTGCAGCAGGCCGCCTACGACCTCGCCACCGAGCAGGCCGTGCTGCGCCGCAACACCACCGACTCGCTGGTCAGCCTCGGCCGCCGCAACCAGAACCTGGTGCGCCGGCAGATCAGCTTCATCAACAGACTGGAGCACGAGGACGCCGACCCCGCGACCCTCGCCAACCTCTTCGAACTGGACCACCTCGCCACCCGCATGCGCCGCAACGCCGAGAGCCTGCTCGTCCTCGCCGGGGAGTCCAGCCCCCGGCCCTGGTCCACCCCGCTGTCCATCACGGACGTGCTGCGCGCCTCCCTCGCGGAGGTCGAGGAGTACCGCCGGGTCACCCTGCGCCGGGTCGAGCCGGCCCACCTCACCGGTTCGGTCGTCGCCGAGATCGCCCACCTCCTCGCCGAGCTGATCGAGAACGCGCTGAGCTTCTCGCCGCCGGACTCGGACGTGGAGATCGAGGGCCGCCGCACCAGCGCCGGCTATCTGGTCGCCATCGTCGACCACGGCCTCGGCATGGACGCCCAGGCGATCGCCGAGGCCAACGTACGGCTCTCCGGCACCGCCAGCTTCATGGCCGAACCCACCCGGTTCCTCGGCCACTTCGTGGTCGGCGCGCTCGCCCGCAAGTGCGGGATCGAGGTACGGCTGGGGGAGGCGCCCGCCGCCGGCGTGGTCGCCCGCGTGCTCGTCCCGGTCAACCTGCTCACGGAGGCGACGGCCACCCCGAAGCAGGCGGCCGCCGCCGAACCGGCCACCGTGCCGGCCCCGCGCAAGGAGTCCGACGAGACGCAGCTCGTCTCCGTCGCCGCCGAGGCCAGGCCCGAGCAGCCGCAGAAGAAGGGGGCTTCGGCCGCCCGGACCCGCAACGGGCTCGTGAAGCGGCCGCAGCGCAGCGCGATCTCGGAGGCCGTCAGCGAGACGGACCGGCCCAGCCGCCCGGCGCCCGCCGAGCGCACCCCCGACCGCAGCCCCGAAGAGGTCTCCGGAATGCTCGCCACCCTGCGCAGCGCGCACATGCGGGGCGGGATCAGCGTGGAGAAGGAGAAGCAAAAAGAGAAAGAACAGGAGCAGGCGCAGACGTCCGAGGCGCGCACCGAGGAGGACGGCGAGTGACCACCGTCGACACCCCCAGCGAATCGCGGACCTTCAACTGGCTGCTCGCGAACTTCGTCAGGTCCACGGACGGGGTACGGGACGCGGTCGCCGTCTCCTCCGACGGGCTGCTGATCGCCGTCTCGGACGGGCTCGGGCGCACCGAGGCCGACCATCTCGCGGCGATCGTGTCGGGGCTCTCGTCGCTCGCGCGCAGCGCGTCCAAGCGGTACGGCTTCGACGGGGTCAAGCTCATCATGATCGAGATGGGGCGCGGCTTCCTGCTGGTCTCCGCGATCCGGGACGGCAGCTGCCTCGGCGTCCTCGCCGACTCCAGCGGCGAACTGGGCCTCGTCGGCTACGAGATGGCGGTGCTCGCGGAGCGGGCCGGTGACCTGCTGACGCCGATGCTCATCGCCGATCTGCGGCAGGCGTTGCCGCGATGAGTGCGCAGGAGCCTGCCGAGCCCGTCGAGGACCCGTCCTTCGTACGGCCGTTCATCATCACGGGCGGGCGGGCCGAGCCGCTCCAGACCGATCTGCGGCTGGAGACGCTGGTCATGGCAGTGGGCGCGCCGGACGAGTCGCTCGTGTTCGAACGCCGGCACATCGTGGCGGTGTGCGCACAGCCGACGACGGTCGCCGAGGTGGCGCACCGGGTCGGCGTACCCCTCGGAGTCGCCAAGGTGCTGATCTCCGATCTCGTCGTCGCCGGGCAGCTCGCCTGCCGGCAACCCGCGGAGCTGCCGCTCCAGCTGCTCGAAAGGATCAGGGATCATGTCCGGGCGCTCTGAGAGGGTCGTCCCGCTCGCCGTGAAGATCGTGGTGAGCGGGGGACTCGGGGTCGGCAAGACGACGTTCATCGGGGCGATCTCGGAGATCGAGCCGCTGGACACGGAGGCGGCGATCACCCAGGTGTCGGTCGGCGTCGACTCGCTCGCCGGGGTCGAGTCCAAGACCACGACGACCGTGGCGCTCGACTTCGGCCGGATCACGCTGGATCCGTCCATCGCGCTGTACCTGTTCGGGACGCCCGGGCAGGACCGGTTCTCGTTCCTGTGGGACGACCTGGTGGAGGGAGCGTTGGGCACGGTGGTCCTCGCGGACACCCGCCGGATCGAGGACTGCTTTCCCGCCGTCGACTACTTCGAGGCCCATGGGGCGCCTTTCGTCCTCGCCGTGAACCGCTTCGATGGCGCCGAGCGGTTCGAACTGGACGAGGTCCGGGAGGCGTTGGGGCTGGGGGCCGATGTGCCGGTGCTGGCGTGCGACGCGCGGGACCGGGGGTCGGTGCGGGATGTGCTGGGCGCGCTGATGGACCGGGTGATCGGGCAGCGGGTCGGGCCCGCGAGGAGGAGGGTTGCGGTGGTTTCGCGGTAGGGGGGGGGGCGGGGGGGGGGCGTGGCGACCCCGGGTTCGGCGTGGCTGGTCGCGCAGTCCCCCGCGCCCCTGCGGGGCGCGGGATCAGCGGGCGTACGGAGCGCGAGGGGAGGGGTGCGCGTGTGAAGGCGAAGGGTGGGGCGCGGCGGAGAACGCGAAGAGTCCCCGCTGTCCGCGGGGCGCGCAGGGGGTCAGCTCAACAGGAACAGGACCACACGCGACCGAAGTCGATGTGGGAGCGCTTGACCAGCCACTGCTGTGGATGCATGGGCCAAGTGGAACAGGTCTCCGGTTTTCCGTCAACTGAGCTGAGACGCGCTGACCACACTCTGGACATCCTTGACAACGAGGGGAAACGGCACCGTAGAGTCGACGAACGGCCCTGCTGAGGGGCTCGGCCGTAAGAGCGCCGTACTCCGGCGTTCCGTGTGAAGGCACCCGCACCCCCGTGTGCGCGTCCACCGTGTTCGATTGATCCGCCACGGAGCCTTCGCATGTCTTCCGAGACCCTTGCCAGAACCACCACCATCCCCACCCCCGGCATATCCGCGCCCGCGGCCGACCGCCTCACCTCCGAGGCGGTCCGATGAGGCCGCAACTGGTGATCGTGGGGGCCGGGCCGCGGGGGACCGGTCTCCTGGAGCGCATCGCCGCCAACGCGCCCGAGCTGTACGCCGGCTCGGGCCTCGACATCCATCTGGTCGACCCGCATCCGCCGGGCGCCGGACGCATCTGGCGGGCCGCCCAGTCGCCGCTGCTGTGGATGAACTCGCACGCCGAGGACGTCACCATGTTCACGGACGAGACGGTGCGGATGGCCGGGCCGGTGCGGGAGGGCCCCACCCTGCACGAGTGGGCGGGCCTGGACGGCCGTACCTTCGCCGACCGGCCGATCCAGGGCCGCTATCTGCGCCACGTCTACGACCAGGCTGTCGCCGACCTCCCGGACGGCGTCACCGTCCACCACCACCCGCGCCGTGCCCTGCGGGTGAGCGGGTCGCGCGAGGGCCGTCAGCAGGTCTGGCTGGAGGGCCGGTCACGCCCGCTCCTCGCCGACCTCGTCGTCCTCGCCCTCGGCCACCTGGACGCCGAACTCGACCCGGAACAGGCCGCGTTGGCCGCGTATGCCGACGCGCACGGCCTGCTCCACCTGCCGCCCGACTTCACCGCCGACAGCGACCTGTCCGCACTGCGGCCCGGCGAACCGGTGCTCGTGCGGGGGTTCGGACTCGCCTTCGTCGACCTGATGGTGCTGCTCACCGAGGGACGGGGCGGACGCTACGACGGCGACACCTATGTGCCGTCCGGGCAGGAGCCGGTGCTGTACGTCGGGTCGCGGCGCGGCGTGCCGTACCACTCGAAGATCGGGTACGACTGGACCGGCGAGCGGCCGCCGCTGCCCCGGTTCCTCGGACCCGGAGAGATCGACGAACTCGTCGCCCGGCCGGGAGGATTCGACTTCCGGCGGGACGTGTGGCCGCTGGTGGAAAAGGAGTTGGGCTTCGCCCACTACCACCGGCTGTTCACCGTCCATCCCGAGCGGACGGCCGTCGCCTGGCGGGACTTCGAGGAGAAGTACGCCGCGGCGGAGGGCGACGCCGAGGTACGGGCGCTGGTGGCGGCCGCCGTACCGGATCCTGCCGACCGGCTCGATCTCGCGGTGCTGGACCACCCGCTGGACGGGGTGCGGTACGGATCGCACGAGGAGTTCCAGGAAGGGCTGCGCGGCTACATCGAGGCGGATCTGGACCGCCGGCACGATCCCGCGTACAGCCCCGACCTGGCGGTGTTCCTCGGACTGCTCTCCGTCTACGGGCAGCTGGTGCGGCTCGGCGACATCGGGTCCTGGTGGCACGGGTTCTTCAGCTACCTCGCCTCCGGGCCGCCCGGCCCCCGGCTGCGGCAGATGCTCGCGCTGTCCCGGGCCGGAGTGCTGCGGTTCGTCGGCGCCGGGATGACGGTGACGGCCGAGGACGGGGTGTTCCGGGCGTCCGCGGACACCGTGCCCGGGTTCTCCGTCGAGGCGCGGGCCCTTGTCGAGGCGAGGCTGCCCGAACCGACCGTGGGGCGCGCCCGGGACACGCTGCTGCGCGAGCTGCACGTCGGCGAGGCCGCCGAGACACCCGACGGACTGCTCAGGGTGGACCCCGCCGACGGGCGGATCCTCGACGGGGGCGGGCGGCCGCATCCCCGGCGGTTCGCGCTCGGGCCGTTCACGAACGGCCGTACGCCCGGGGCGTTCACCCGGCCGCGCACCGGAGGCCCCGCGTTCCGCCAGAACGACGCCACGGCACGCGCGGCACTGGCCTTCCTGGCCGACCTGGCGGGCGGGACCGCGGCGGAGCCCCGTCATGGCTGAGCGAGGTTGCGGCGAGCTGAGAGGCCACCACCCCGAAAGGTGTTTCAGCACTGTTGAGAAGGGATCGCGGCGGCTTGTGTGAAAAGGGTGTCTTACAGGGAGGTTCGTGGTGATGACCGGCTCGTACGGCCGGGGGCTGCTGCATCTGGCCGCCGCCGTGGATCAGGTCGGCGTGTTCGACGCGGAGCGCTACGTCGAGCTGGTGCGGCTCGCCGAGAGCGGGGGCCTGGACTTCGTGACGCTCGACGGCCGGTTCGGGTGGACGGAGACCGACCCGCTCACCGTACTGGCGCAGGTGGCCCCGGCCACCCGGCGGATCGGGCTGGTGCCGATGGCGACCGCCCCCGAGGACGCCGTCGCCCACCTCGACCGGGTCAGCCGGGGCCGGGCCGGCCGGTGGAGCGAGGACCCGGGGCCCGCGCCGGAGCAGCCGGTCCGGGTGGCCGACGCCACCGAGCCCGCCGCCCGGCAGGCCGCCGCCCGGTACGCCGATGTCGCCCTGGTGCGGGCCGCGAGCTCCGCGCAGGCCGCCGCCGTACGAGAGGAACTGCGGGCGCACGCAGGGGAGTTCGGGCGGGATCCGGAAGCGCTGCGGGTGCTGGTGAGCCTCGTGGTGGACCTGGGCGACGGGGAGCGCGCGGCCGAGCCGGGGCACGGTGGCGGCGGGCCCCGGCAGACCGTGCAGGGACCGCTGTACCGGGGCGGCCCGGTGGATCTGGCGGAGCTGGTCGCGGGCTGGCACGGTGAGGGTGCCACCGACGGCTTCCACCTGGTCCCCGCAGAACCGCGCCGCGACCTGGAACGGCTGGTCAACGGCACCGTGGCGCTGCTCCAGCACCGCGGCCTGTTCCGCACCTTCTACCCGGGCAGCACCCTGCGCGAGCACCTCGGCCTCGCCCGGCCCGCCGGGCAGCTCGCGGCACCGTGAAATACCCTGCGCTCTCCCGCCGTTGGGGACGGTCCGAGCGCATATGAGAGAGACATGACGTGAGCCATGGCGCGAGTCATGGCGTGAGTCATGACGTCATGACGAAAGCCATGGAAGGACTGATCGTATGAACGCGGACGCGTCCGGAGACTGGAAGCGCTGGCACGAAAACCGCGAGGAGACGGTGTCGGCGCCGTACGGGCCGCTCGCGCTGGTCGGCAGCCACTGGATCGAGGACCATCCGGACGGCCGGCTGCCGGCCGTCCCCGGAAGCTGGGCGGTCGACGGGGACGGCGTCCGGCTCACCGCGACGGCGGCCGACGGCCTGGCCCTGGACGGCGAGCCCTTCGCCGGTGAGATCCGGCTCGCCGCCGACCGCGAACCCTCGGCCCGCGTCACCTTCGGCGATCGCCGGCTGGTCGTGCTGGTCCGCGAGGGCGTCTGGGGCGTGCGGGACTACGACCCGGCCGCCGCGACCCGCCGCGCCTTCCGGGGTATCGACGCCACCCCCTACGACCCGCGCTGGTCGGTGCCGGGGCGCTTCACGCGGTACGGCGGCGACCCGCGCAGCGTCCGCGTCGGCACCGCGGACGGAGTGGAGCGCGCGCTCGTGCTCGCCGGGGAACTCGGCTTCACCGTGGCCGGCCGTGAGCTGACGCTCCAGGTCGCCGAGCAGGCCGACGGCCGGCTGTGGGCGGTGTTCGCCGACACCACCAGCGGGGGCAGCAGCTTCCGGTTCAGGTTCCTCTATTCGGCCGCCCCGGCCGCCGACGGCTCCACCACCGTCGACTTCAACCGGGCACAGCTGCCGCAGTGCGCCTTCGCGGACCATTTCATCTGCCCGTTCCCGCCGCCCGGCAACACGCTGGACCTCGCGGTCGAGGCGGGGGAGCGCAAGCTCGGCTGAGGCTTTCGCGGGGAATGTGACAAGGTGTCAACTCGCCCGGACCGCGACGAGATCACCCAAAGTCGGCATGGTTCGAACACGGTCGCACGGCCGAAAGGCCCCCTTGCGGCTACCGGTCGTTCGCCCGAATACTCCCCCTCAGCGCTTGTCAGGGGCATGTGTGTCCGAAATCCGGGCGCCACCCCTGGCTGCGCCTCACAGGCCCCGACCCCACGCGGGCCTCCGACTTCCCCTGGGAGGGAACGACAAGTGAGGATCAAGCGCACCACCCCACGCAGCGGTATCACAAGACGGACCCGGCTGATCGCCGTGGGCACCGGCTTCCTGGCCGCGGCAGCGTTCGCCGTCCCCACCGCGAGCGCGAGCGACGCACAGACCTTCAGTACGACCCAGCTGAAGGCCGTGAACAGCTCTGTTCTGAAGGCAGACGTCCCCGGCACCGCCTGGTCCGTGGACAGCAAGACCAACCGTGTCGTCGTCACCGTCGACGCCACGGTGTCCAAGGCCGAGATCGCCAAGATCAAGCGGCAGGCGGGCGCCGACGCCGGAGCGCTCACCATCAAGCACACCAACGGCACCTTCAAGAAGCTGATCACCGGCGGCGACGCCATCTACGGCGGCGCCTACCGCTGCTCGCTCGGCTTCAACGTGCACAGCGGGAGCACGTACTACTTCCTGACCGCCGGGCACTGCGGTGAGGTGGCCTCGACCTGGTACAGCAACTCCGGCCACACCACCGTCCTGGGCACGAACGTCGGCTACAGCTTCCCGACGAACGACTTCGCGCTGGTGAAGTACACCAACACCGCGATCGCGCACCCGAGCGCGGTCGGCAGCCAGACCATCTCCAGCGCGGCCACGCCCAGCGTCGGGACGACGGTGTACCGCCGCGGTTCGACCACCGGCACGCACAGCGGCCGGGTCACCGCGCTCAACGCCACCGTCAACTACGGCAGCGGTGACATCGTCTACGGCATGATCCAGACCACGGTCTGCGCCGAGGGCGGCGACAGCGGCGGCCCGCTCTACGGCGGTACCGTGGCCTACGGTCTGACCTCCGGCGGCAGCGGCGACTGCACCTCCGGCGGTACGACCTTCTTCCAGCCCGTCACCGAGGCGCTGAGCTACTACGGCGTGAGCGTCGGCTGACGACCCTTCGGATCGACTTCCGTCGACTCCCGGCGAGCTCCCGTACGCAACCGGCGTACGGGGGCTCGCCCTTGTACGACCCCGGGGTTACCGTCGAAGGACCGTTGAAGTCAGTCACCCCTTGGGGGCCGGCATGGTCGAGGCGCTGGTGGCGGCCGCAGCCGCTCTCGTGTCCGTCGGAGCGGTCTACGCGATGTCCGCGGCACGGGTCGTCAAACAGTACGAACGGGGCGTGGTGTTCCGCCTCGGCCGGCTCCGACCGGAGGTGCGTGGACCCGGGTTCACCATGATCCTCCCGTTCGTGGACCGGCTCCAGAAGGTCAACATGCAGATCGTCACGATGCCGGTGCCCGGGCAGGAGGGCATCACCCGGGACAACGTGACCGTGCGCGTCGACGCCGTCGTCTACTTCCGGGTGACCTCGCCCGCCGAGGCGGTCGTCCGGGTCGAGGACTACCGGTTCGCGGTCGCGCAGATGGCGCAGACCTCGCTCCGGTCCATCATCGGCAAGAGCGAGCTGGACGACCTGCTGTCGAATCGCGAAAAGCTCAACCAGGGCCTGGAGTTGATGATCGACAGTCCGGCCGTGGAATGGGGCGTCACCATCGACCGCGTCGAGATCAAGGACGTCTCGCTGCCCGAGACCATGAAGCGGTCCATGGCCCGGCAGGCCGAGGCAGACCGGGAGCGCCGGGCCCGCGTCATCAACGCCGACGCCGAACTCCAGGCCTCCAAGAAGCTCGCGGAGGCCGCCAAGGAGATGTCGGAGCAGCCCGCCGCGCTCCAACTGCGGCTGCTGCAGACGGTGGTGGCGGTCGCCGCCGAGAAGAACTCGACGCTGGTGCTGCCGTTCCCGGTGGAGCTGCTGAGGTTCCTGGAGCGGGCACAGCAGCCTCTGCCCCCGGCGGCAGGGGCTGATGATGCCGGCGGGTCGGCGGGGGCGAATTCCGGCCAGGGATAGCCAGAGAGGCAGGCAAGGGCAGACGTCGCTGTCGGCCGCCCGTTGCTCGCACGCGTTGTTTGCAGTGCGAATCCTCCTGGGGCGACTGGCGGCTGTGCACGACCCGTGCACAGGGGGCGCACAACATCCGCGCACGCGAGACCTGAAGTCGACCTTGTGTGCTCCCTGTGGGGCTCGGAATAGTAGGCGGCCGTCAACCAGCCTTCCGGCCCTTGAGGTCCCCACAACCTTGCGGGCCGACCCCCCACAGGAGGACATGAGTTGAAGCACCGACGCATACCCGGGCGCCGGGCGGCGCTCGCCGGCGCGGGTGTCGCCGCGCTCGTCGCCGCCGGAGTGACCTTCCAGAGTGCGAACGCCAGCGAGCCCGCCAGGGCCGCCGCACCGCAGATCCTGTCCGCCCCGGCGGCCGGAAAGCTCGCCTCGACGCTCGCCGCCGACCTCGGCACCGACGCGGCGGGCACCTACTACGACGCCCGGTCGAAGAACCTCGTCGTCAACGTGCTCGACGACACCGCCGCCAAGGCCGTCGAGGCGGCCGGGGCCAAGGCGAGACTCGTCGCCAACTCCCTCGCCGAGCTCGACGGCGCGCGCACCGCGCTGAAGCAGGACGCGACCATCCCCGGCACCTCGTGGGCGACCGACCCGGTCGGCAACAAGGTCGTCGTCACCGCCGACAGGACGGTCACCGGGGCCGAGCTGGCCAAGCTCACCAAGGTTGTCGACGGGCTCGGCGAGAAGGTCGAACTGCGGCACTCCGAGGGGGAGTTCAAGCCCTTCATCGCCGGCGGCGACGCGATCACCGGCTCGGGCGGCCGCTGTTCGCTCGGCTTCAACGTGGTCAAGGGCGGCGAGCCGTACTTCCTGACCGCCGGGCACTGCACCGAGGCCATCTCCACCTGGTCGGACTCCTCCGGGACCGTGATCGGCCAGAACGCCCAGTCCAGCTTCCCGGGCAACGACTTCGGCCTGGTCAAGTACACCTCGGAGGTGGACCACCCGAGTGAGGTCGACCTCTACAACGGCTCCGCCCAGCAGATCACCGGCGCGGCCGAGGCCACCGTCGGTATGAGGGTGACCCGCAGCGGCTCCACCACCCAGGTCCACGACGGCACGGTCACCGGTCTCAACGCCACCGTGAACTACTCCGAGGGCACGGTGAGCGGTCTCATCCAGACCGACGTGTGCGCCGAGCCCGGCGACAGCGGCGGCTCGCTCTTCTCGGGCAGCAACGCGATCGGCCTGACCTCCGGCGGCAGCGGCGACTGCACCTCCGGCGGGGAGACGTTCTTCCAGCCGGTGACGGAGGCGCTGTCGGCGACGGGCGCCCGGATCGGCTGACGGCCCCGGTGCCCCGGATCGGCTGACACTCGCCGTATCCCTGCTGGGCCCCGCCCCTCCGAGGGGGCGGGGCCCTTTGGCGTGCGCCGACACCGGCCGGGCCCTGACCGCGGGGCGTCCGGACCACCCCGAGAGCCGGCCGTGCGTTACGGAGAGTGCTGTATGTACTGCAGAGCGTCGCGGGCGTGTTCTCCCGGTCGGTCGGGTGGCTGCGGCGAGATATGTGTCATGGCGGCGGTTTTCCCCAACTGCGGTGGCCGGCTGAGGAGCTGACGGGACGGTGCCTGTTTCGGACGTCGCCCACCTCCCCAAAGAATCGCTGATGTGTTCGAATGCAGGTCGCTGACCGGGGCTGATGAGGCTAGAGTAATCGAACGAGCGTACGATGAACATATCGGGCGCATGGCTGAAAAGGGGCGGAGTGATGGAGGTGCGGCATGACGGGCTTCGCCCATCTGCACGTCGCGTCCGGTTACTCCGCCCGCTACGGCGCATCCCACCCCGAGCAGCTCGTGCAGCGGGCGGCCGAGCGGGGCATGTCCGCGCTCGCGCTCACCGACCGGGACACGGTCACCGGGGCTGTTCGATTCGCGCAGGCGTGTGCGAAGGAGGGGGTCCGGCCGGTCTTCGGCATCGACCTGGCGGTGGCGGCCCTGGCGCCCCCGCCGCCCACCCGGCGCCGCCGCACCCCGGCGCGCGGCGGTGCGCACGTGGTCGAGCCGCCGCTGCGGTTCGTGCTGCTCGCCCAGGACCGGGCGGGCTGGGCGCGGCTGTGCCGGATCACGTCGGCCGCCCACGTCGGCGCCGTGTCCGGTACACCGCCGGTGGTGCCGTGGGAGGCGCTGCGCGAGTACGGCGGCCCCGGCCTGACCGTGCTGCTGGGGCCGCTCTCGGAACCGGTGCGGGCGCTGTCGGTGGGCCGGGAGGACGTGGCGATGGGGCTGCTGGCGCCCTGGCAGGAGATCTTCGGAAGGGATGTTCGATTGGAAGCCGTCGCGCAGAAACGTTCCGGCGTGGATCCCGGATCCCTGCGCCTGGCCGCCCGCACCCTCGCCCTGGCCGACCGCACCCGTACCACCGCCGTACTCTCCAACGCCGTCCGCTACGCCGACCCCGGACAACATCGACTCGCTGATGTCCTGGACGCCGCGAGGCTGCTGCGACCCGTCGACCGGCGCCGCCTGGACAGCGGGCAGCGCTGGCTCAAGGACGAGAGAGGAATGGCGGCCGTCGCCCGCATGATCGCCGAATGCGCCGGAACGGACCCCCGCAGGGCCCGCCGGCTGCTGGCGGACACCGCGGCCACGGCGACCGCGTGCACCGTCGACCCGGCGGCCGACCTCGGCCTCGGCACCCCGCACCTCCCCGAACCGTCGCTCTTCGGCGCCGGACCCGGAGCCGACGGCGCGGCCCGGCTGCTCCGCCTGCGCTGCGAGGCCGGCCTGGTCCGGCGCGGCCTCGACCGTGACCGGGAGGCGCTCGCCCGACTGGACGAGGAACTCGCCGTCATCTCCCACTGGAACTACGACGCGTACTTCCTCGCCGTCGGACAGGTCGTCGCCGACATCCGGGCCAAGGGCATCAGGGTCGCGGCCCGCGGCTCCGGCGCCGGCTCCCTGGTCTGCCACGCCCTGGACATCGCCACCGCCAACCCGCTCGACCACAGCCTGCTGTTCGAACGCTTTCTGAGCAGACGCCGGGAGTCACTGCCCGACATCGACATCGACGTGGAGTCCGCCCGCCGTCTGGAGTGCTACGACACGATCTTCGAACGCTTCGGCAAGGAGCGGGTGGCCGTCACCGCGATGCCCGAGACCTACCGGGCGCGCCGGGCGCTGCGGGATACCGGTCTTGCGTTGGGCATCCCGCCCGCGGACATCGACCGGATCGCCAAGAGCTTCCCGCACCTGCGCGCCTCCGACATCACCGGCGCCCTCGCCGAACTGCCCGAGCTACGGCAACTGGCCGCCGAGGCGCACCGCTACGGCCCCCTGTGGGAGCTCGCCGAGGGCCTCGACTCCCTGGTCCACGGCATGGCCATGCACCCCTGCGGCGTGGTCATCAGCGACGCCACCCTGCTGGACCGGCTGCCGGTGCAGCCCACTCCGCAGGGCGACTACCCCATGGCCATGGCCGCGAAGGAGGAGATCGAGGCGCTGGGCAACATCAAACTCGACGTCCTGGGCGTCCGGATGCAGTCCGCGATGGCCCACGCGGTCGCGGAGATCGAACGCACCACCGGCGACCACATCGACCTGGACGACCCCGGGCAGGTCCCGCTCGACGACGTCTTCGCCTTCAAGCTCATCCAGGCCAGCCAGACGCTGGGCCTGTTCCAGCTGGAGTCGCCCGGCCAGCAGGACCTGCTGTCCCGGCTGCAGCCGCGTGACGTGCAGGACGTCATCGCCGACATCAGCCTCTTCCGTCCGGGGCCGGTCGCCGGTGGCATGCCCGAGCGCTATATCGCCGCGCGCCACGGCGGCACACCCTCCTACGCCCACCCGGACCTGGAGCCGGTGCTTTCCGACACCTACGGCGTGACCATCTGGCACGAGCAGATCATCGAGACGCTGCGGGTGCTGACCGGCTGCGACCGGGCCTTCGGGGAGATCACCCGGCGGGCGCTCGGCGACAAGGAGCAACTGCCCAGGATCAGGGACTGGTTCCACGAGCGGGCCCGCGCGCGTGGCTACAGCTCGGCCGTACGGGACGAGGTCTGGAAGACCGTCGAGGCCTTCGGGGCGTACGGCTTCTGCCGCGCCCACGCGGTCGCCTTCGCCGTACCCGCCCTCCAGAGCGCCTGGCTCAAGGCGCACTACCCGGCGTTCCTGCTGGCGGGCCTCCTCGAACACGACCCCGGGATGTGGCCCAAGCGGGTCCTGGTCGCCGACGCCCGCCGGGGCGGGGTTCCCGTGCTGCCCGTCGACGTCAACAACTCCCGGGTGCGGCACACCGTGGAGAAGGCCGACGGAGACCGGTGGGGCGTACGCCTCGCCCTGTCCGCGGTGCACGGCATCAGTGACGAGGAGTGTGCCCGGATCGAGGAGGGGCAGCCGTACGGATCGCTGTCGGACTTCTGGCAGCGGGCCCGGCCCAGCAGACCGGTCGCCGAACGCCTCGCCGAGATCGGTGCGCTCACCTGTCTGCACGACGGCAGTCTCACCCGGCGCGACCTGCTGCTCCAGATCGCCGAACTCCACCGGGCCTCCCGGGTGCGGTCCGCGGGCAAGGGCCAGCTGCCCATCGACGCGGGCGCCGTCGGCGGAGCCGAGCCGAGCGGGCTGCCGGAGATGACCGGACGTGAAGCCCTGAGCGCCGAACTGAGCACGCTGGGCATCGATGTCTCCCGGCACCTGATGGAGCACCACCACCGGTTGCTGCGCGAGACCGGTGCGACCGACGCGGCGCATCTGGCCGGGATGCGTGCCGGTCAGCAGGTCCTCGTGGCCGGGGTGCGGGCCTCGACCCAGACGCCGCCGATCGCGAGCGGCAAGCGGATCATCTTCGTCACTCTGGAGGACGGGTCAGGGCTGGTCGACCTGGCGTTCTTCGAGGACTCCCACCCGGCCTGCGCGCACACCGTGTTCCACAGCGGGTTGCTCTTGGTCCGTGGCACGGTCCAGGTGCGCGGCACCCGTCGTACCGTCGTCGGCACGATGGCCTGGGACCTGGACGAGATCGCCGCCGCCCGCCGCGACCACGGCCCGCAGGCCGCCCTCGCCCTCCTCGGCCGTAGCCGCCCGCACCCGACCCCCGCCCAGCCACAGCGCACCCTGGCCGACGGCACCGCGGGCGCCCGCCTCCACCCGTACGCCGACCTCCAGCCCGCCGGCACCCGCTCGGCCGACCTGAAGAAGTTCGGCCACCGAAGCCCAGGGAGTGCGGGATGAGCGGAACGAGTGGAATGAGCACACGGCAGCGGCATATCGCCCACCTCCACCTGCACGCCTCGATGACTGAGGATCAGTACGCCGACACAATCGAACTGGTGTCCGGAATTACGCCGCACGTCCAGGCCGTCCCGCCCAACGCCGTCCAACTCGACCTGACCTCGGCGCTCCGGTACTTCGACCTGTCCCCGTACGACATGGTCCAGACGACGATGATGAGGCTGAAGGCGCTCTACGGCATCGACAGCAGTGCCGGGCTCGCGGGCAACCGCATGCTGGCAGCGATGGCGGCCGACGCCTCCGCGCCGGGAGAGACCACCTGGGTTCCCACCGCCGACGCGGCCGACTGGCTGTATCCGCGGCCGGTCACCGCGCTCCCGGGGATCGGCCGTGCCACGGCGCAGACGCTCGGCAGATACGGCCTGCACACCATCGGCCAGGTCGTCGACCTGCCTCTGGGAACCCTGCAGCGACTTCTCGGCACGGGCCCCGCCCGGCTGCTGGCCGAGCGTGCCCGCGGCCGCGACCCCCGCCCGGTCACTCCTTCGGAACCGGCAGCGCATCTGCTGGCCGACCTCGTGCTGGAACGGGACTGCCTCGACCCGGCACAACACCACCGTGCAGTTCTGGGACTCACCGAACAGATCGGCAGGCGCCTGCGCGGCGAACATCAGATCACGAGCCGGCTCACCCTCACGGTGCGGTACGCCGACCGCAGCTCCACCACCCGCACACGTGCCCTGCCGGAGCCCACCGACCACTCACCCGCCCTTGCCGGGGCAGCCCTGGGACTGCTGGCCTCGCTCGGGCTGCAGCGCGCAAGAGTCCGTGCCTTCTCGATCCGTGCCGACGGGCTGCGGCCGGCCGGCAGTGCCTACCGGCAGCTCTCCCTGGATCCCGGTGATGCCCGCGCTCGCGCGGCCGAGGCCGCCGCGGACCGTGCCCGTCGACGTTTCGGGCCAGGGGCTGTACGTCCTGCCGCTCTGGCGAACTGACCGCGCGGTTCTCGTCCTGCCAGCGGCGAATCTTCGCCCCGCGCCGGCGGGTTGGACGGAGCCGTCCGCATCAGCCTCGGCACCGTCCGGGTTGAGCTTCCCGCATTCCATCCGTGGTGACAGCACCCGGATGATCACCGACCGCTATCTGGCGGGAACACGCCTGCGTCTGCGATGCGCCGAGTGGCCGGACGGCGGCTGCGAGCTCAAGCTCACCCAGAAGGAGCGGCGCAAGCTGTCGGTCGGCACGTGGATCAGGTTCGTGGGAGCGGCCGCAAGCTGCGATTCGCGTGAGCCCGGCCCCTTTTTTTGCGGCGCGGGACCACCGGTTGCCTCGTTATCCGGCGTGGTCGAGGCGGATGGCCTTGTCGTACGACTCCCGGGCGTCAAGCAGTTCGTCCCAGTGTTTCTCCGTCCAGGCGCAAGCGACCGCTATCGGTCGGAGCATGCTGCGGCCCAGCGGCGTCAGTTCGTACTCGACATGTGGGGTGGCCTCGGCGTAGACGGTGCGCTTGACCAGACCATCTCGTTCGAGGGCCCGCAGCGACCGGGTCAGGACCTTGGGGGTGACGCGGCTCAGCGGCACGCGCAGCTCGGAGAACCGGCGCGGCCCGTGCTCGAGACAGCGGATGATGAGCGCTGCCCACTTGTCGCCGAATCGGATCGGATTGAGCGAGGACGGGCACAGTTCGTCGAACATGTCGGCGGGCAGCGGTTCCCTCATGGCCTCACCCTAGCCGGTATCCCAGTGGTAACCGGGGCCCTCGATAGCCTTCGAGAACTGGCCTGGGCACGGGCTCCGGCCCTGGTGAGAGGCGGTTCGTCATGAACATTGTGGTCTTCGGTGCCGGCGGCCGGGCCGGGCGGCGGGCTGTCGCGGAGGCGCACCGACGTGGACACCAGGTCACCGCCGTGGTGCGTGACCCTTCCGGCCACCACGACCTGACCGACGTGCGGGTCGTGGCAGGCGATGTCACGGACACGGCGAGCATCGAGCATGTGGCCGTTGCGCACGACGCCGCCATCAGTGCCGCCGCGGATCTGTCCGTGCCACCGCACGAATTCTTCACGGCGTCGTCGCGCGCCCTGACCACCGGCCTGGCCAACGCGGGCGTGCACCGCCTCGTGGTGGTCGGGCTCGCATCGGTCATGCCTGGTGCGTCCGGCGCTCCCCTGATGGACGAGCCGGGCTACCCGAACGAGTACCGCTCCTTCTCCCTCGGCCACGCGGCGGGCCTCGATGAGTTGCGAAGGTGTGACCTGGACTGGGCATACGTGGCCCCGGCGGGCGACTTCGACCACGAGGGCACGCGCACGGGCCGGTACCGGATCGCTGAGCACGGCGACCCGGCCAGCCGGATCACGTACGCGGACCTGGCGATCGCACTGATCGACGAGATCGACGCGCCCCGCCATCACCAAGCCGCCGTCAGCGTGCGGGAGGCATGAGGTCCGAGGTCCACGACCGCCCGGAGCGTGGGGAGCCGCTCCAGCGAAGCGATCACGCCGGGCGAGGCATCCAGCTGATCGCCGGGCACACCCGCAACGAATACCGGCTGTTCCTGCCGGCGGAACCGGGCGGGGGCGACGAGCGGACGGCATCCCGTGCCCTCGCTGTTTACGGTCCCGGCCCGTAGCCGCACCCGATCCCGCTCACAACAAGCCGCTGCACGCCGTGGTCGCCGCCTCGGGCATGCTCCTCATCGAGGTCGCCGCGGGCCACCTGCCGCTGGTCACGCACCCGGAGGGGCCGGCCGCCGCGCCGCTACGTCAGTTGGCCCACGGCGGCACGATCTTGGTGCCGTCGCTCAGTTCGGCCTCCAGGCCGATGGACGTGGTGACCCAGGAGAGCGCGGTGTGGTCGGTCGGGTTCTCGATGGCGAGGGTGGCGCCGGGGTTGACGATGACGGTGTCGCCGGCGCGGACGCGGTCGGTACGGCCGTCGAGGGTGATCAGGAGTTCGCCGACGAGCAGGTGGAAGATCTCCTCCCGGGTGACGGTGTGGGCGGGGGCCCTGGTCCCGGCCGGTATCTCCCCTCGCCAGGCGCACAGTTCCTTGCTGCCGGTGCGGGGAGTGGCGTACGAGACGAAGCGGGCGCCGTGGGTCTCGTGGGTGGTGGCCTCGGCGGAGCGGACGACGGGCATGGGTGCCTCCTGGAGAGATGGTCAAGCAGCTTGACTATATGGTCAAGCTGCTTGACCGATTCGTCAAGGGTGTTTCAATGCCTCCGTGCAGAACTCCGAGGCCATGGCCCTGTCCGCAGCCCTGCTCGCCACAGCCGGTGAGCTGACCCAGCGCATCAATGAAGGGGTCGTCGCCCGCGGTTTCGAGGGGATCAGGCCCGCTCATGGCTTCGCCTTCGCGCGGCTCGCCCCGGACGGGGCCACCGTCACCGAACTCGCCGCGCACCTCGGGGTGACCAAGCAGGCGGCAAGTCAGCTTGTCGATGACATCGTGCGTAGGGGGTATGCCGAGCGCAGGCCGCACCCCAGGGACGCGCGGGCGCGGCTGATCGTGCTCACCGAGCGGGGGTGGGCGTGCACGCGGGCCGCGGAGGCGGCGGCCGCGGAGGTCGTGCGGGGCTGGGGGGATGTGCTGGGGGAGGGGGAAGTGCGCGTGTTGCGGGACTGTTTGGCCCGTATCGCGCCCTATGGTCCCCTCAGGCCCGGCTGGTGACATCCCGTCAGGCGAGTGGTGTGCCGCCGGTTACCCGGAAGTTTTACCGACGCGTAACTTCACGCTTGCACTACTCGTCCGTAACTTGATGAGTGAACAGCATCCTCGTGATCCGGATCACAGGGCGTAAGGCCGTCGCACCTCCCTTGAGCCGCAAGGAGATCACCCGATGCTGCCCTGGAAACGAGTGCTCAGACCCCTGACCGCAGTGCTCCTCGCCGCCGCCGTCGCCACCGTTCCCGCCGCCACCGCCCACGCGTCCAGTGCCCCCACCACCGGCTGGAACGACTACTCCTGCCGCCCCTCCACCGCCCACCCCCGCCCGGTGATCCTGGTCCACGGCACCCTCGGCAACTCCGTCGACAACTGGCTCTCCCTCGCCCCGTACCTGGAGGACCGCGGCTACTGCGTCTTCTCCCTCGACTACGGCCAGCTGGACGGCGTCCCCGTCTTCTACGGTCTCGGCCCCATCGACAAGTCGGCAGAGCAACTCTCCGCCTTCGTAGACAAAGTGCTCGCCGCGACCGGCGCCGCCAAGGCCGACCTCGTCGGCCACTCCCAGGGCGGCATGATGCCCCGCTACTACCTGAAGTTCCTCGGCGGCGCCGCCAAGGTGAACGCCCTCGTCGGCCTCGCCCCCGACAACCACGGCGCCACCCTCAGCGGCCTCACCAACCTGCTGCCGTACTTCCCCGGCGCCTCGGACCTGATCAAGGCCACCACCCCCGGCCTCGCCGACCAGATCCCCGGCTCCGCCTTCCTCACCAAGCTCAACGCGGGCGGCGACACCGTCCCCGGAGTGCACTACACGGTCGTCGCCACCAAGTACGACGAGGTGGCCACGCCCTGGCAGAGCCAGTACCTGAGCGGCTCCGACGTCCACAACGTCCTGCTGCAGGACCTCTGCCCGCTCGACCTCTCCGAGCACGTGGCGATCGGGCTCTTCGACCGGATCGCCTTCCACGAGGTGGCCAACGCGCTCGACCCGGCGCACGCCACCGGCACCACCTGTGCGTCGGCGTTCAGCTGAGCCGCTGCCCAACTGAACGCCGCCGGGGCCTGTCCGGCCTGAGCCGCCGGTCAGGCCCCGGAACCATGAGGGATCAGCGGCGTGGCGCTCGCCGCCGTACCGACAGGAAGAGCGTGCTGGAGCCCAGCGCCAGGGCGGCCGCCCCGCCGATCGCGAGGTACGGCGTGCTGCCGTCGCCGCCGGTCTCGGCGAGCGTCGGCCCCTGGCTTCCGGCGGGCTCGGGCGCGTTGGCCTCCGTGACCGGTGCGGCCGACGTGCTCGCGTCGTCGTCGCCGTGACCGCCGTGCTCGATCGTCGACTTGTCGGTACCGGCCGCGATCTGCTCGTCGGTGGGGGCGGAGGCGGCCGGGGCGGCGCCGGTGGCGGTACCGGCGGCTCCGAAGTCCACGTCCGAGCAGGAGTAGAAGGCCTCCGGGCTGTCCGAGCGCTGCCAGATCGCATACAGCAACTGGCGGCCGGTGCGCTCGGGAAGGGTGCCGGAGAACGTGTAGAAACCGCCGGCGGCGACCGGGTCGGTGGCCGTCGCCACCGGGTGGTCGAGGTCCAGGTCCGCCCAGGCCAGCGGCTTGGCCGGGTCGTAGCCGGCCTTGGTGAGGTACACCTTGAAGGTGCCCTTGTGCGGCGCGGTCACCCGGTACTTGAAGGTGTACGACCCGCCGCTGACGTTCGTCGCCGGCCAGTCGGCGCGGGCCAGGTCGAGGCCCTTGAACTCGTCGTTGTCCGCGCTGCACAGCCTGCCGTCCGGGATCAGCGCCTGGTGCTGCCCGTTCGCGTCACCGATGCGGATGCCGTTCCAGTCGTAGAGGGCCTGGGTGCCACCGGCGGCGACCGCCGCCTTGCAGGCGTCCGACTTCGGGCTCTCCGGGTTCTCCGCGTAGCACTGGGCGACCCGGCTGACCGGGTCGCCCATCGTGCCGTGGGCGGACGCGGGTACGGCGGCGAACGTGACCGCACCCACGCCGAGCGCGACGGCGGCGGCGGCCTGACGGCGTGTTGCGAGCATGCGGCGACTCCTCGGAGCGGTCCTCGGGGCGGGCCCGGTCCCGCCGGGCCGAATCCCGTGGGGGCGATCAGAAAGCTAGCCCCAAGAAGCCGTGAAATCGCCTGCTGGGAGCGGGCGACGGAGATCCTTATGGTCGTCTTAAGGGAGTGTTCGGACTGCGCTGAGGTAGTTAGCGTTCACGCCATGGACAACGACGAGATCCGGCCCGCCCGGCCCGCCGACGTACCGGCCGTGAAGGCCGTGACCGATATGGCGTACCACCCCTACATCGCGCGGATCGGGGTGGTGCCGCAGCCCATGGAGGCGGACCACATGGCGAACGTGGCCGCGGGCAAGGTGTTCGTCGTCGGGGAGCCGGTGATCGGGCTCGTCGTCATCGAGGCCCACGACGACCACCTGTTCCTCGACAGCATCGCCGTCCACCCCGACGCGCACGGCCAGGGGGTGGGACGACGGCTCCTGGAGTTCGTGGACGCACGCGCGCGTGCGCTCGGCCTGCCCGAGGTCAGGCTCTACACGAACGCGCTGATGTGGGAGAACCAGAAGATCTACCCGAAGTACGGCTACGAAGTCGTCGAGCGGCGCGTGGACGGGCCGTACGACCGGATCCACTACCGCAAGCGGCTGGACTGAAGGGCCCGGGGAGCGGGCCCGGTCAGCCGTCCGGCCACCAGGTTCGTGCGATGTCCTTCCGCACCTCCGGGCGTCCGGCGGGGCGCTCGTCGGCCTCCTCGCGGGTCCGGCGGCGGTCCGTCCTCTTCAGGGGCTTCTGCACGGTTTCGCGGCGCATGGCTGCCTCCTTCAGTGCCTACCGAGATCCGTGTTGTCACGGAGGTAGACGCTTTTGGCGAGAGTTCCTCATCGATGCCGGTCTGTCAGTGGTCGCTGTCACACGGATCGAGTGTCAGTGGTAGGTGTCACGCTGGGGGCATGACGAACGACAGTGATCGGACAGTTGCGGTGAGTGTCGACTGGGATGCGGAGGCCGCCACCTTCGACGCGGAGCCCGATCATGGGCTGGGTCTGTCCGAGGTCCGCGCGGCCTGGGCGGAGCGGCTCCGGGCGTGGCTGCCCGCCCGCCCCGCCGACGTCCTCGACCTCGGCTGCGGCACCGGCAGCCTGTCCCTCCTCGCCGCCGAGCAGGGTCACCGGGTCACCGGGGTCGACAGCTCCCCGGCGATGGTGGAACGGGCCCGCGCCAAGCTCGCCGGCCGTGACGCGGTGTTCCTGCTCGGCGACGCGGCGGCACCGCCGGTGGGCGAGCGGCTCTTCGACACCGTGCTCGTACGGCATGTGCTGTGGACGCTGCCCGACCCCGCGCGCGTGCTGCGGCACTGGCGTGGGCTGCTCCGGCCCGGAGGGCGGTTCGTGCTGGTGGAGGGCGTGTGGGGAGCCGTCGCCCCCGTCGGCATACCCGCCGAGCGGCTCACCGCCCTCCTCGCGCCGCTCGCCGCGGACGTGCGCGTGGAGCGGCTGTCCGCGGCGGCGGTGCTGTGGGGCAAGGAGGTCGACGACGAGCGGTACGCGGTGGTGGCGACGGTGTGAGGGGCGCTTCAGGACAGACGGTGTGAGGGGCGCTTCAAGACAGCAGGGCGGCGAAATCCGGCTTGCGGGCCAGCGCCTCCAGCGTGTCGAGCGCGGCCACGGCCGCCGCCGCGGCCTCCGGGTCCCGTTCCGTCAGCCCGCTCTCGGCGAACTCGTCCTCGTCCAGCCGGCGTACGTCCGTGCCGTCGGCGGAACGCCACAGGTCCAGGTCGAGATCCTCGACGACCAGCCGGCCGCCGCTGAGCGTCGCCGGCCGGGTGACGTCGCAGTACCAGCCCTTCAGCGTGCCGTCGGCGGCACGGACCTCCTTCACCGCGTACCAGCGGTCGCGCCAGTAGAACTCGGTGAAGACATCGCCCTGTTCGAAGCGGACGAAGCCGAAGTCGCGGGGCGTGTCGCCGGCCCAGGGGGCGCGCACGGCGATCCGGGTGCCGTCGTCGTGCAGCAGCTCGGCGGGGTAACGGATCTTCGTGCGGCCCGCCTTGACCAGCACGACGTCCACCGTGCCCGCCGGTTCAGCCGAGTTCACGGACATACCTGACCTCCGTCGCGCAGATGTCGTACCCGAACCACTTGTTGATCGCCAGCATCGGGCCGTTGCCGCTGTCGTTGCCCGTGAACGCCTCCGTGCAGCCGGCCGCGCGGGCACGGTGCAGGGAGTCGTTCTTGGCGAGCTTGGCCAGACCCCGGCCGCGGAAGGCACGGGCGGTGCCGGTCATGACGGTGCCGTACCGGGTGCCGCCGTCGGTGCGGGCCGCGCTGAAGGCGGCGGGGCGGCCGTCGACCAGGACGACCGAGGTCAGCTCCCGGCTGAACAGCGGGTTCCGCCAGGTCCCGTCCAGCCAGGCCGCGTAGTCGGCGAACTCCGTGTCGATGTCGCTCGGTTCGTCCAGCGTCGTCTCCGCGTCCAGGGCGAAGAGCGGGCGCGGGTCGTCGGCGAAGTCGGCGGCGGTGCGCAGCTCCACGCCGGGCGGGGGAGTCCGCAGCGGGGGGAGGGCGCCGTGCGCGAGGTCGAGACGGAGGAAGTGGGCGGAGCGGCTCGCGGTGTAGCCGCGCCGCTCGGCGAAGGCGCGGTTGGACGGGGCGTCCAGGACCCAGGCGTACGAGGTGCTCGCGCCGACCGCCGACAGGTGCGCCTCCGCCGTACGGACGAGGAGGGCGCCGGTGCCCCGGCCGGTGCGCTGCGGATGCACGTACACGTTGGCGAAGCCCTGGCCCGGTTCCGTGCTCTCGTGGGCGAGGCCGACCTGGGCGGTACCGACGACCTCGCCGTCCTCCTCCGCGATCAGCTGGCGGAAGCGGGCGTCGGGGTGGGTGTGCGTGAGGTCGTGGACCAGGGACTCCGGGGTGAACAGCATGAAAGGGAGGGCGAGCTGCCGGACCCGGGCGAAGCCCTCGGCGTCGGACCGGACGTCGGGGCGCAGGTCACGCACGATCACTGTCATGGGCCGCACGCTATGCGGGACATGTGCTGGATGCCTCTCATTTTCCGGCGCGTACGGGAGAATCGGGCCGTGACCTTGAAGATCCACATCGATGACAGCGCGCCGCCGTACGAGCAGGTGCGGGCGCAGATCTCCGAGCAGGCGCGGGGCGGGGTGCTGCCGGTGGGGTACCGGCTGCCGACGGTCAGGGGGCTGGCCGAGTCGCTGGGCCTGGCGGTGAACACGGTGGCCAAGGCGTACCGGGCGCTGGAGACGGACGGGGTGATCGAGACCCGGGGCCGCAACGGAACGTTCGTCGCCGCGGCGGGCTCGGCCGCGGACCGCGAGGCGTCGCTGGCCGCACAGGCATACGCGGAGCGGGTGCGGCGGCTGGGGCTGGGGGAGGAGGAGGCGTTGGCCGCGGTGCGGGATGCGTTGCGGGCTGCGTATGGGAAGGGCTGAGGGGAGCCCGGCACCGCCGGAACACGCCGTCGTGGCTGGTCGCCGTTGCGGCGGGAGGAAACGAGCCGGCGGGAAGAGCCGAGCTGGTGGGGAGGAAGGGGCGGTGGGAGGGGACGCGGCGGTGGGAGGGGACGCGGCGGTGGGAGGGGACGCGGCGGTGGGAGGGGACGCGGCGATGGGAGGAGCCGCGCTGGTGGGGAGGAGAGAGTCGGCGGGGAGAGTCGAGTCGGTGGGAGGCCGTGAGTCGGCGGGGTAGCCCGAAGGCCGCTGCCTTGGTCGTTTCTCCTCTGGCAAGGCTTTCTCTTTCTTCCGCCGCAACGGCGATCAGCCACGGCGGTCGCATCCGGCGGTGCCGTACTCTGCTCGGCCCGGAGTGGGAAGCGTGGCGTCAGTTTGGCGTGCTCAGCTGCGGGGTGCGTGTCACCGTCAGGTCCGCTCTCTCCGCCGCCCTCCCGAACGCCACCGCGTCCAGGACCGCCGCCCCGCCCGGGTCGTTGTTGAAGTACGTGTAGATGTCGGCCTTCCGGGGGTACGCCGTGGCGATGCGGTCGATCCACGTCTCCAGGGAGCGGCGGCCGTAGCGGGGCCACGGGGTGGCTCGGCCCTCGTGGAAGCGGACGTAGGCCCAGTCGGTGGTGCGCCAGAGCGGGGTCATGGGGTGGGCCTGGATGTCCGCCCAGCACAGGGCCGCGCCCCGGGATTCAAGGACCTCGCGGGTCTCCGGCGTCCACCAGGAGTCGTGCCGGGGTTCGACCGCGACGCGAGTGCCGTGCGGGAAACAGGACAGGCAGGCGTCCAGCAGAGGCGGGTCCGCCTTCAGCGTCGGCGGGAGCTGGAGGAGGACCGGGCCCAGTCGGTCGCCCAGGCCCGCCGCGTGGGTCAGCAGGCGGTCGACCGGCTCCGCGGGATCCTTCAGGCGCTTGATGTGCGTCAGGTAGCGGCTCGCCTTGACCGCGATCACGAAGTCCGGTGGGACCCGGTCCCGCCAGGACGCGAAGTTCTCGCGGGTCGGGAGCCGGTAGAACGCGTTGTTCAGTTCGACTGTGGTGAACTGCTCCGCGTAGGCCTCCAGCCACGAACGCATGGGCACGTCGGCCGGGTACAGGACACCCCGCCAGTCCTTGTACTGCCAGCCCGACGTTCCGACGAAGAGGGGCATACCCCCATCAAAGCACCGGCTAGAGGTACAGGCCCGCGTCCGCGCCCTCCCGCGCCCCCGGTACCGAGGTCGGCGTCGTGCCCCGGCGCAGTGCGTACAGCTCCGCCAGGGTCGCCCCGTCCCGGCCCACCCCCTCCTCCGCGCCGAGCCAGTTCACCGCCTCGCGGTGGGTCAGCGGGCCCACCTCGATCCGGGCCAGGCAGCGACCGGGGCGGACCACGGCGGGGTGCAGCCGCTCCAGGTCCTCGTTGGTGGTGACGCCGACCAGGACGTTGCGGCCCTGGCCGAGCAGACCGTCGGTGAGGTTCAGCAGCCGGGACAGCGCCTGGCCCGCCGTGTGCTTGGCCTCGCCGCGGATCAGTTCGTCGCAGTCCTCCAGCAACAGCAGCCGCCAGCGGCCCTTGCCGGCGCCGTCCTCCTCGCCGATCGCGATGTCCATCAGATAGCCGACGTCGGAGAAGAGCCGTTCCGGGTCGAGGACGCAGTCCACCTGGCACCAGTCCCGCCAGGAACGGGCGAGGGTGCGCAGGGCGGAGGTCTTGCCGGTGCCCGGCGGGCCGTGCAGCAGCAGGAGACGGCCCGCGATGTCCTCGGGCGTCGTCTTCATCAGGCGGTCCATCGCGTCCGCGACCGGTGCCGTGTAGTTGGCGCGGACCTCGTCCCAGGTGCCCGCGGAGATCTGCCGGGTGGTGCGGTGCGGGCCGCGGCGCGGTGAGACGTACCAGAAGCCCATGGTCACGTTCTCCGGCTGCGGTTCCGGCTCGTCCGCCGCGCCGTCCGTCGCCTCGTTCAGCACCTTGGCGGCCAGCTCGGCCGTGGTGGCGGTGACGGTGACGTCGGCGCCCCGGTTCCAGCGGGAGACCAGCAGCGTCCAGCCGTCGCCCTCCGCGAGGGTCGCGCTGCGGTCGTCGTCGCGCGCCACCCGCAGCACCCGCGCCTCCTTCGGCAGCAGGGTCGCCCCGGACCGCACCCGGTCGATGTTCGCCGCGTGCGAGTACGGCTGCTCGCCCGTCGCGAAGCGGCCGAGGAACAGCGCGTCGACGACATCGGACGGGGAGTCGGAGTCGTCGACGTTGAGCCGGATCGGCAGCGTCTCGTGCGGCTTGGCAGACATGCCGCCATGATCCGTCACCGGGGCCCGCGGCGCACCCGTTTTCCGAAGTGGGAGGGGAGTGTCGGGTGCGCACCGAGCTTCCGGAGTATCCCGAAGAGGTCACGCACGCAGCCCCGGAGTGCGCCCGGTCCTGTTACACAGCTGTCGATCCCCGATACCTGCCCCGGGGACGATTTCCGCCACTACTGTTGTCCTTGATGGGACGTCATGGGTGGAATTCGGGGGCTCGGCGGTGGCGGCTCACCGCCCTGCTCGGGGTGGGGGTGGCCGCTCTCGCCCTGATCGTGACACTGGTCAACACACTTCCCGGGGGCGGCGCCGGCACCGCGGGCACGACCCGCGACGGCGACAAGGTGCACGGCACCCCCGCCACCCCGCCGGACACCACCGAGCCGTACGTGGGCTGGGGCTTCACCCACACCCAGTACAGCGCCGACGAGGGCAGTACGAAGGCCACCCGTCGGGTCGAGGGCCTGCTGTCCCAGGACGCCGGGCTGCCGCAGGACCAGGCCGTCATGGGCTGGGGCGCCGACAACCCCGAGCCGGTGAAGGGGCGTTACGACTTCGGCGCGCTGGACCGGCGCGTCGACTTCATGCGCAGGTCGGGCGGCACCCCGGTGATCACCCTGTGCTGCTCTCCGGACTGGATGAAGGGCGGCAGGGCGGGGGTGAACAACACCGACTGGAGCCAGGCCGCCCTGGAGACCGCGCCCACCCCCGACCACTACCAGGACTACGCCGACCTCGCCGCGACCGTCGCCAAGCGCTATCCGGACGTACGGCACTTCATCGTCTGGAACGAGTTCAAGGGCTTCTGGAACAACGCGAAGGGCCGCTGGGACTACGAGGGCTACACCGAGCTCTACAACCTCGTCTACAAGGCGTTGAAGGCCGTCGACAAGGACATCATGGTCGGCGGGCCGTACCTCGTCATGGACAGCTTCGACCCGCGCCAGACCGAGAACGCCTCCGCCACCCTCAAGGGCGCCTGGGGCGTCATGGACCAGCGGGTCGTCGACGCCTTCGAGTACTGGAACACCCACAAGGCGGGCGCCGACTTCGTGGTCGTCGACGGGTCCAGCTACACCAACGACGACGACATGCTGCCGAACGAGTTCGCGGCCACGGACAAGTTCACCGCCGTCAGCGAGTGGGTGCGCGAGCAGACGCACGACCTGCCGCTGTGGTGGGCCGAGTACTACGTCGAGCCCGCCGACGGCCGGGACGAACGCGACGGCTGGACCGAGGACCACCGGGTCGCCGTCCAGGCCACCGGCATGATCGCCCTGGCCGAGGGCGGCGCCGACTCCGGCTTCTACTGGAACCCGGAGGACGAGAAGGGCGGCGACTGCGCCGGCTGCCTGTGGACGACGACCGACAGCGGGGACGGCGGGCAGGCACTGCCCATGTACGACCTGGTGTCGCGGTTCGGGAAGGCGTTCCCGCCGGGGACCAGGTACGAGACGGTCTCCGTCGCCAAGGACGACGCGCCCAACGTGCGCGTCCTCGCCAGTGACCGGACCGTCCTCGTGGTCAACACCCTCGACCGGGCGATCAGCGCCCAGGTGGACGGGAAGCGGTTCGACATGAAGGCCTACGAGGTGAAGTGGCTCACCAGGTGACGCCGGGTGACACCGGGTGAGCCACTTCGGACCCCTCACTTGAGTGTGAGGAACCTCTGCGCCAGCGAGGCCAGCAGCACCGCGAGGAGTGGCAGCGAGAACCAGAAGCTGCCCTGCAGCCACCGCAGCTGACGCACCCCGGGCCGGACCGCGACCCTGACCACCTCGCGGGCCGTCAGCAGCAGGATCAGCGTGACGGCGGCGAGACCGCCGATCACCGACCACGGCGTCCAGGTGATCCGCGGCCCGATCGGCCCCGGATCCGGCTTCGCCACCGCACCCGCGGGCTGCGTGCGCAGCGCGTACATGGTGGCGTCGTCGTTGACCAGGACCTTCGTCAGATCCTGCCGGTTGTCCAGGTTCTGGATCAGCCGGCTCTCCCAGGTCGCCGAGTAGCCGGCGTCCATCTGGAGATAGGTGACCTGACTCCTGTTGACCATCAGATACGAGTTCGGACCGGCGTCCTTGAGCGCCTTGACCAGGCTCGACACCAGCACCGGGTCGGTCGGGGCGAGCGTCGGCACATAGTCGACCCGCTCCATGTCCTTCGCGCCCCACGGGATCGCCGGGGTCACGTCGTTGACCGTGTCGTTGCTCAGCCACAGCAGCCGTACCGTCGGCCTGTCGTGGGCGTAGACGTAGTCCATGGCGGCGACCTCGCCGGGCCGGACCCGCTCGAAGGACTCGTTGCCCCAACGCGCCACCAGGAAGCCGCCCATGAGCAGCAACCCGGCCATGAGCGCCGCCACCGGCGCCAGGCTGACCTTGTCCTTCTCCCGTTCCTTCGCCGTGGCTCCGGTGCGCGGGAACAGGGCCAGCCCGGCCAGCAGGGCCGCGCCCGGCAGGGCGAACATGAAGACCCGCAGCGCCATCTCGCCGCCGTAGGACTGCATGCCGAAGCCCAGGAACGGCACGAAGGTCAGGACCAGCAGGGAACGCTCGCGGTAGCGGTGGAAGCGGCGGCGCCACCAGCCCCAGACGGCGAACGTCATCATGCTCCCGGCCAGCAGGACCCGGACGTACAGGACCAGCTTGTGGGTCGAACTCCCGCCCTGGATACGGCCGGAGACCGAGGTGGAGACATTGCTGCCGACCCCGCCGACCCCGCCGAACAGCTCGTTGAAGTGCCCGGACCAGTACGGCTCGGCCATGAAGCCCAGCCAGACGGCCGCGACCACGCCGAACAGGATGGGCAGACCCCGCAGTTCGGACCTGCCGATCAGGACCAGGGCCGCCAGCACGCCCAGCATCACGAACGGGGTGAGCTGGTGCGCCGGGACCGTCGCCGCGTACAGGCCGACCAGCACCATGAGCAGCACGGCCTGTTGGCGGCGGTTCACCGGCTCGACCTCCGCCTCGCCCGGCCGGAACCTCGTCCAGATGACGTGCGGGGCGCGGAACCAGACGAGCAGGATCGCCACGAACATCAGATAGAGCAGATAGGTGAAGCCCTGCGGGGAGAAGTAGTCCTGGCCGACCCAGCCGCACAGCACGAAGATCCAGATGCCGGTCCACTTCGCCCGCCAGCTCGCCCGCAGCGACCGTACGAGCAGGAACATCGGCGCCAGATACGCGAGTTGGATGAACGTCGGCCACCAGCGGATGACCTCGGTGAAGTCCGTGACCCCGCACGCCCGGCCGATGAACGCGGCCGCCGCGAAGAAGCCCGGCCAGCTCCAGCGGGCGTCCAGGCCGGGTACGGCCGAGCCGGTGCGGTCGATGTAGTCGATGAACCCGAGGTGCTGCCAGGCGGTCGGGAAGCGCGGCTCCGTCTCGATCACGGCGGGCAGGGCATGCAGCGACACGACCGTCGCCAGCAGCGTGAGCAGCAACAGCGCCTTGTGCTCACGGCGCAGCCAGAGCAGCGCGGCGAACACCGTGACCAGCAGCGCCGCCCCGACCAGCGTCGGCAGCGGCAGCACCGAGATCAGCCCGAGCCCGCCCATCCGGTCCAGGTCGGCGTCGTCGAGCCGGGCCGCCGGCACCCAGTAGAGCAGCAGGGCGGCGACCAGGAGACAGCCGAGGACGACTCCCGCGCGGGTCGGCGTCAGCCGCTCCCGCAGCGTGCGCGCGGGCGCGGACTCCTCCGGAGCCTCGGCCGGCACCGCCGCCTCCTCCGGCTTCTCCGGCTTCGGTACGGCCGCCTTCCCGAACGGCGCGTCGACCTCCGCCTCCTTCAGCAGCGAGACCTCGGCAGGCCCCAGCGAGGCCTCCGCGTGCGGCTCCCTCTCCTCCACCGGCAACCCCAGGTTCCGCGGCGGCCGCAGCGCCCACGTCGGCCGGTCGTCCGATCGGACAACGGGCGTACCCGTGGGCGGAGTTCCCGGACCCGGCCGGACGTCCGGGCGCCGCTCCACATGGTCGAAGTCCACATGGATGCCGAGCGCGAGGGTGTCGGTGTCCAGCGCCCACGCCGGGCCCCGCCTGCGCGGTGCGGCGGCGGGCGGGACCTCGCGCGCCCCCAGGTCGGCGAGGTCCCCGTCCGGTGCCGTGTCCTCGGGGATCTCGGCCGGGGCCGTCCGGAGCGTCTTCCACAGCCGGGGTGCCGCGATCGTCACGATCACCGCGAGGCTGGAGATCTCGGCCACGCCCGCGCCGGTCAGCCCCATCCGGGGCAGCAGCAGCAGGGTCAGCCCGAGCACCAGCACACACAACAGGCCCTGCAGCCAGGCCAGTCCGGCGGTACGGCTCTGCGCGCGCAGCACCGCGAAGTACGTCTCCATCACGACCCGGAGCAGCGCGCCGACCGCGAACCAGCGCAGCAGCGGGGTCGCCGCGTCCGCGTAGCCGGGGCCGAACACGCCGAGGATCCAGGGCGCCCCGAAGAACAGCAGCGCGCAGATGGGGATCATGATCCGGGCCATCCGCTTCAGCGCGGCCCGGGTGTTGCCGGCCAGCCGGGCCGGGTCGTGGGAGCCCTCGACGGTCAGCGAGGCGCCCATGTTGATGGCGAGCAGGTTGGTGGTGCCGCCGATGGTGGTGGTGATGTAGAAGTACGCGTTGTCCTCGGAGCTGACCTGCGAGGCGATGATCACCGGGACCAGGTAGACCACGGCGAGGGAGAACAGCGAGCCGGTGTAGTCGCCGGCCAGGAACTTGCCGATCTCCCGCAGCGTGGGCGGTTTCGCATGGTCCTCGGTCGCCTTGATGTGCCGGGGCACCAGGCGCCGGAACACCAGCCAGCCCAGCGGTACGAACGAGGTGGCGATCGCCGCGACCCAGGAGACGAAGACACCGGCCGTCGGGATCGCCACGGACAGGGCGACCAGCAGTCCCAGCTTGACGGCCGAGAACACGGTGTTGCCCACCGGCACCCAGGGTGCGTTGCGCAGCCCGGTCAGTACCCCGTCCTGGAGGGTGAGCAGGTTCCAGGAGACGACCGCGACGATGAACCCGAGCCCGTTGAGCGGCCCGTGCAGGAAGCGGTACGACGGCCCCCACTCGTTCAGCGTCAGCAGGAAGGCACCGGCTGCCGTCGCCACGATCAGCGAACTGCCCGCGTAGGTACGGAAGATGAGGCGCCCGGTGTGGCGGCCCGCCACCGGGATGAACCGGGCGAGGGCGCCGGTGAGGGTCACCGCGGTCAGGCCGGCGAGGAACTTCATCGCGGCGATCGCGGCGGAGCCCTGGCCGACGGCCGACTCCGAGTAGTAGCGGGCCGCGGCCAGCCAGAAGCCGAGGCCCAGGACGGCGGAGATGCCGGTGTTGAGCATCAGCGCATAGGCGTTCCGGAAGAGTGGACTGCCGCCGGACGAGCCGCCCCGTCCGGGCAGTCGAAGACGGCGCCCCGACTGCTCGGGCGCCGACGTCTCGGTTGTCGCGGTCTCGGTTGTGGTGGTCGTGTCAGACACGGGAACGGATGGCCTTCCGGCGGACCTGGCGTGCTCTGCGGAGAACGGCGTAACCCTGGGTGAGGGCACGGTCCCTGGCGAAGTTGCGGGCGATCGCTCGGCCTTCGAGCAGTCGCGTGAACTCCTCGGCGTCCGTACTGCGGCGCACGGTGACGCGCTGCAGCGCGAACGGACCCTGACGGCGGCGGGCGAGACCGTTGCCGACGGCGAGCGCCTGGGCGTACCCGGCCGCCCGCACGGCCTGCCGGACCCGGCGACTGGAATAGCCGTACGGGTAGGCGAACGAGTCGGGTACGGCGTCGAGTTCGTCGGTGACGATCTCCCGGCAGCGCACCAGCTCCGCGCGCAGCCGGTCGTCGTCCAGCTGGTCGAGCTGCGGGTGGGTGTGGCTGTGCCCGCCGATCTCGCAGCCGGCGCCCGCGAGTTCGCGCACCTGGTCCCAGTCGAGCATGGCGTCCAGGCCGCCTCCGGTGTCGTAGGCGCCCCTGATCCAGCCCGTCGAGACGAACAGCGTGGACGCGAAGCCGTGCTTGGCGAGCACGGGCAGGGCGTGCCGGTGCACGCCCTCGTAGCCGTCGTCGAAGGTGATCAGGACAGGACGGTCGGGGAGCGGGGCGCCCGAGCGCCAACCGGCCGCCAGGGCCGCCGTGTTGACGGGGGTCAGGCCCAGGTCGCCGATGAGCGCCATCTGCTCGGCGAACGCCTCCGGCGCCACCGACAGCGCGCGGGTGGCGTCGTTGGGCGCGGTCGCGACCGAGTGGTACATGAGGATCGGGACCGGCGTGTCACTCATGCGACACCTCCGTCGGCAGGGGCGGACCGCTGCGACAGTCCGCCCTCGATCCCGGCGACGGCGAAGGTCGCCCCGCCCCGCCGGGCTCGCACGCTCCCCACCACATAGCCGCCCGCCGCCGTCAGCACCCCGGCGACGATCGCGCCCGCCCGGCCGGCGCCGCCCGGCCGGGCCAGCAGTGCGTCCCGCAGGCCACGAGCGACCCCCGCGGGCAGCACACGCGTGGTGTACCGGCGTTCGGACTCCAGGCCCTTGCCGGCGCCCACACTGCGGGCGACCAGGGCCTTGGAGAGGCCCTCGGCGTAGGCGCGGGTGCGGAAGTAGCCGAAGTGCTCACGGGCTTCCGGCACCCGGTGGTGGATCACCGCGCGGTCGTCGATGAGCAGCACGGCGTCGGGGCGGGCCCGGGTGAGCCGGATGCACAGCTCCGTCTCCTCGCAGCCCAGCGGGCGCTTGTCGCCGTCGCGGCCGATGCCGGTGGCGAAGCCGCCCGCCGCGTCGAAGGCCGTACGCCGGAAAGAAGCGTTTCCGCCGAGTACGTTCCGGACCCGGACGCGGCCCGCGGGCAGGCCCCGGTAGGTGCAGCCGACCACCCAGTCGAACTCCTCCGGGAACCAGTCCGGGCGGCGGCCCGAGGCCCAGATGGGCATGGTCCGGCCGCCGACCGCCATCACCCTCGGGTCGGCGTACCCCTCGGCGAAGCGGTGCAGCCAGTCGCGCTCGGCCACGGCGTCGTCGTCGAGGAAGGCGATCACCTCGCCGTAGGAGGCGGCGATGCCCGTGTTGCGGCCCGCGGACAGGCCGCGGGGGCCCGCGTTGGCGAGCACCCGCACCTGGGTGGCCTCTTTGTACTCCTTCGTGAGCCGTTCCAGGAGCGCCGGGTTGTGGTCGACGACCAGCAGGGTCTCCAGCGCCGGATACGACTGGGCGCGCACCGAGGAGACCGCCGCGAGGATGTCCTCCCAGCGGTCCTCGGTGTACACGCAGATCACGACGGAGATGTCGGGATCGCTCAAGACGACTCTCCCTGGCCCGTGGTGAGCATCGGGGAGTGCCGCACCTGCCGGCGCAGGTCACGCCGGTTGGAGCGCTCCTTCAGGATCACCTTGAGGACCCGCAGCCCGTCGCGCACGGCGCGCAGGTTGCTGGTGCCGTGGATGCGGAGGTACTCGTAGCTGGGGATCTCCTGCACCTTCAGGCCGGCCTTGACCACCCGGATGTTGATCAGGGTCTCGATCTCGAAGCCGGTGCAGTCGAGGTCGATCTTGTCGAGGCAGTGCCGCCAGAACGCGTTGTATCCGTAGCAGAGGTCGGTGTAGCGGGCGCCGAACTTGCGGTTGACGACCGTGCACAGCGCCCAGTTGCCCAGCTTGCGGATGAAGGTCATGTCGTCCGTGCCGCCGCCGTTGGCGAAGCGCGAGCCCTTGGCGAAGTCGGCGCCCGAGACCAGGGCGGAGACGTACGACACGATCTCGTGGCCGTCGGCCGAGCCGTCCGCGTCCACCATGACGATGATGTCGCCGGTGCACGCCTCGAATCCGGTGATCAGGGCGTCCCCCTTGCCCTTGCCACTCTGTTCGACGACTTTCACTTCGGGCCACAACTCCCGCGCGACTTCCACGGTGTTGTCGGTGGAATTGCCGTCCACAAGAACCACTTCGTGTATCCAGCCGGGAAGTGTCTTGAAGACGTAGGGGAGATTCTCCGCCTCATTCATGGCGGGAATCACCACGCTCACCGGCGGTGTGATGGCCAGGTGAGAGGAGATCGGCCGGTATTCGGGCGCCATTAACGGATCTTGGCCCGAGGCCGGTGTGTGCAGAACAGAACTCATGAGTCTTGTCCCTCTCGTCCGGTGGACCGCCCGCCCCTTGGGCGGCCCGCTTCTGTGTCCGGTTCGAAAGGGGGGTTCTCACCCGTGGCACGGAAAAGGGTTCTCCGTATCCGCAGGTGAGCTGGCAAAGCTGGCCGGTCTGCCGGAAAACGGCAGCCGGTCGCGCGGCACGACTCGGAAACGACAGTGGTCACACGAGAAACGACAGTGGTCATTGCGGTCACCGAGCACGGCACCCCCCTACCGCGCCCCACTCCGGAACATCGCGGTCCTTGAGCCCTCCCCTAGAGCCGCTTGATGACGATCCGATGCGGGTGAGATGTACGACGGTATTGATGATTGGACCAGTATGGCAAGGCCTGGAAGTAGGCCTCACGTTTTTGTTGGTTTGGCCGTTACGAAATTTTGGCCGACCTTGTTCTTCAACTCGAACGGATTTTCCCGGCCCGCCGGGATGTCCGTTTGAGAATGCGTTCCACCGGTCGCAGGAGTACCAGCAGAAGCAGCAGAAGGCTGATCGCGCTCACGGCGACGATGCCGCCGCGCCAGGACCAGCGGTGGGTGGCGAGCATGCCCTGGGCGATCAACATGTCCAGGGCGACGGCACCCGCCAGTGCGGTGAGCACGCGGGCGAACGGATCGAGTCCGCGCAGCGTCAGACCGATCGCCGCGGCCGGCGCGGCGATCAGGAAGAACAGCGCGAACGGCCCGCGTAGCGACGAGCCCGAGTCGGTGAGCGCGAGCAGCGCACCGGTCCCGGCGACGGCCGTCGCCACCCCCGCGAGCAGGGGTCCCAGGTCCCTCCCCGGTCCTGGCCGTGCCCGTTCGTCCGCTGTTGATGATGTCTTGAGCCGTATGGTCTGCATGGCCGACTTTGCCCCCCAAGGCGTCGGATGCCGGGCTTCAATGTCGCGCAGCCGAACGGGAGGCGTCAAGCAGGTCTCCGGACATGACCGTTCCCCGGAGACACCTGATGCCTCCGGGGAACAAGTCGCTCGATTCCGGTGCGTTCCGGTGATCGGTTACGACACGAGCTTCAGGAGCTTGTTCGGCGAGCCGGTGCCCACGCTGGTGAGCACGTTGGACGTGGCCCCGTTGACCAGAGCCGTGGCGACCTGGGCCGGGGTGGCCGAGGTGTGGCCCGCGAGGTAGACGGCGGCCGCGCCCGCCACGTGCGGGGTGGCCATCGAGGTGCCCGACAGGACGGCGGTGGCGGTGTCGCTGGTGTTGTAGCCGGCCGTGATGGAGGAGCCGGGCGCGAAGATGTCCAGGACCGAGCCGTAGTTGGAGTAGCTGGCCTTGGCGTCGGAGCTGGTGGTGGCGCCGACGGTGATGGCGGTCGAGACCCGGGCCGGGGAGTACGAGGAGGCGTTGGCGCTGCTGTTGCCGGCCGCGATCGCGTAGGTCACCCCACTGGCTATGGAGTTGGCGACCGCGGTGTCCAGCGAGGTGGAGGCCGAGCCGCCGAGCGACATGTTGGCGACCGCCGGGGTGGTGTGGTTCGACGTCACCCAGTCGATGCCCGCGATCACCCCGGCGGTCGTGCCCGAGCCGCTGTTGTCCAGCACCCGCACGGCGACGATGTTCGCCTTCTTGGCGACCCCGTACGTGGAGCCCGCGATGGTGGTCGCCACGTGGGTGCCGTGGCCGTTGCCGTCGGAGGCGGTGGTGTCGCCGTCGACCGCGTCATAGCCGTAGGAGGCGCGGCCGCTGATCTGGGTGTGGGTGATCCGCACACCGGTGTCGATGACATAGGCGGTCACCCCACTGCCCGCGGCGTCCGGGTAGGTGTAGGTGCCGGACAGCGGAAGGCTCGCCTGGTCGATGCGGTCCAGGCCCCAGGGGGCGCTGGACTGGGTGGTGTCGGTGAGGTGGACCGTCTGGTCCTGTTCGACCGTGGCCACGGCCGGGTCGGCGGCGAGTCTCGCGGCCTGGGTCGCCGAGAGCTTGGCCGAGTAGCCGTTGAGCACCTTGCCGAAGGTCTTCGCGACGGTGCCGCCGTACTCCTTGACCAGGCTCCTGCCCTCGGTCGAGGAGGCCTTGAAGCCGGCGCCGTTCTTGAGGGTGACGATGTAGCTGCCCTTGACGGCCGTGGGGGAGCCGGCGTGCAGCACCCTGCCGGTGGCGGGTGCGGCCTGGGCGGGGAGTGCGGTGAGTCCGCCTACGAGGGCGGCGGCCGCCACGGTGGTGACGGCGGCGAACCGCAGCTTCTGGGTACGCAGATGTGCCATTACGAGGGAGTCCTCCTCTAGGCAGCGCACGCCCGGGTCGGCGCACGCATGTGGGGGTGTGCGCGCGGCTTCGCGCACACGGACCGGGAGCGTCGCGTTCCGCTCACGGACCGAGTAAAGAATCGGTTTTCCCCCGGCAAAGAACAAGGGAGTTGACGACCTGTCACAAGGCTGTCATGGACACGCAATCAAACGCGCCGGGAGCGCGCGGGATCGGTCCGGTTAGGACTGGTTGAGGACCCGAACGGTTTTGGCATGGACACTTCCCGTCAACACGCGTAGTTGGTACGACAGTTGTGGCAGAGATCCTGCTAAAGGGAGGTTCCATGAGACGTTCCCGAATTACGGCATACGTGACTTCACTCCTCCTCGCCACCGGCCTCGCCCTCACCGGGGCGGCCGCGTCGGAAGCGCAGGCCGCGACCGGGGGCTATGTGGCGCTCGGCGACTCGTACGCGTCCGGCGTCGGCGCCGGCAGCTACATCAGCTCGAGCGGCAGCTGCGACCGCAGCACCAACGCCTACCCCTACCTGTGGAACGCCGCCCACAGCCCGTCCTCGTTCTCGTTCCTCGCCTGTTCGGGCGCGACCACCGACGACGTGCTCTCCGGCCAGCTGGGCTCGCTCAGCTCCGCCACCGCCCTGGTCTCGATCACCATCGGCGGCAACGACGCGGGCTTCGCCGACGTCATGACGACCTGTGTGCTCAGCTCCGACAGCACCTGCCTGTCCCGGATCAGCACCGCGGAGGCCTACGTCGACTCCACGCTCCCCGGCAAGCTCGACAGCGTCTACAACGCGATCAGCGCCAAGGCCCCCAACGCCGAGGTCGTCGTCCTCGGCTACCCCCGCTTCTACCTGCTGGGCACGACCTGCCTCGGCCTCTCCTCGGCCAAACGCACCGCCATCAACAACGCAGCCGACTACATCGACACCGCGATCGCCAAGCGCGCCGCCGACCACGGCTTCACCTTCGGCGACGTCCGCAGCGCGTTCTCCAGCCACGAGATCTGCTCCGGCAGTTCATGGCTGCACAGCGTCAACTGGCTGGACATCACCGAGTCGTACCACCCCACCGCGGCCGGCCAGTCCGGCGGCTATCTGCCGGCCCTGACCAGCAACGCGTCCTGAGATCCAGTACTAGAGCTCTAGTACGAAAGCTCTAGTACGAACTCGAAGGCGAAGGCGAAGGCGAAGCGGAGGCCCCGTCGGTCGGGGTCTCCGTCGTCTTGGTGCAGGTGACCGAGAACGGCACCGAGTTGGACGTCGTCTCCACCGGGCTGCGCACCTCGACGGCGATCGCGTCGCTCAGCGTCCCGCTGTCGGACCAGGTCGTCACGGTCACCCCGGTCTGCCGGGTCTTCCCGCCGCCGTCCGGGAAGGACAGCGTCTTCCAGCCCTGGTCGTCGAGCTTCCCGTCCTTCAGCACCCACCGGTACTGCACGTCCGCGGGCGCGCTCCCCACCGTGAACGTCGCCGTGAACGAGGGCGCCTGCGCGGACGACGGCGGGCAGGCCCCCGAATAGTCCGTGCGCGACCCGGCCACACTGACCTTCACACTCTGCGCGGCCGCGCTGCTGCTGGCGGATGCGGACGACGACGCCGACGGGGTCTCCGACTTGGTGCTGCTGCTCTTGCTGGGCGCCGGGGAGCTGAGGTTGCTGGCCGACTGACTCGCCCCCGCGTTGTTGCCGTCGCCGTTGCCGTTGTCGCGGTTGAGGAGGGCGTACGTCAGCCCGCCGAGCGCGAGGACGACCAGCAGCAGTCCGATGAGCAGCACGGTACCGGCCCTGCGGTCCCGGTCGGCGCCGGGCGGCCGGGTGTCCGCCGGGGTGGTGGGGGTGGTGGGCAACGGGGTTGTGGGGGAGGACGGCTGAGGCTGCCTGGAGACGACGGTCGGGGCCTGGTACGGGACCGGCACCGTGGCGGCCGTGCTCGGGGTGCCTCCGGCCGCGACCAACCGCAGGTCGCGCTCGGCCTGTTCGGCCGACAGTCGCTGCGCCGGGTCCTTGCGGAGCAGCCCCTCGATGACGGGGGCGAGCGGCCCGGCCCGGTACGGCGGCGGCAACTCCTCGTCCACCACGGCCCGCAGAGTGCTCAGCGGGGTGTCCTGCCGGAACGGCGAGCTGCCCTCGACCGCCGCGTACAGCAGCACACCGAGCGACCACAGGTCGGACTCGGGGCCGAACGCCCGCCCCAGCGCCCGCTCCGGGGCGAGGAACTCCGGCGAGCCGATCACCTCGCCGGTCATGGTCAGCGCCGAGCTGCCCTCGACCGTGGCGATCCCGAAGTCGGTGAGCACCACCCGGCCGTCGTTCGACAGCAGCACGTTGCCGGGCTTCACGTCCCGGTGCAGCACCCCGGCGGCATGCGCGGCCCGCAGCGCGGACAGCACCTCGGCGCCGACGCCCGCGGCCCGCTGCGGGGACATCGGCCCCTCCGCCTCCAGCACGTCGGCGAGGGACACGCCCTGGATCAGCTCCATGACGATCCAGGGCCGTCCGCCCTCCATCGCCACGTCGTACACCGTCACCACATTGCGGTTCGCGACCCGGGCCGCGGCCCAGGCCTCGCGTTCCAGACGGGCGTACATCCGCTCGACGTCGGAGCCGGACAACCCGAAGGGCGCCCGCACCTCCTTGACGGCGACGTCTCGGCCCAGCACTTCGTCGCGGGCCCGCCATACGGTGCCCATGCCGCCCTCGCCGAGCGGGGACAGCAGTCTGTAGCGGCCCGCGATCACTCGCTCACGGCCCGGCTCTTCGGTCACGGGTGCCCCCCACGGCAGCTCACGCTGATTCATCACAAACGTAACTCAGAGAAGTGCGGATGCGGCCCCCTTGACCACCAGTCCCACCCCCAGCGCCACGACCACGAGCGCCGAGGCGAGCGGGGTGGTCCGGCGGACCAGGGTGGCCATGGGATGGGTGGTCCAGCGAGGGCGTTTGTCCATCACCCGAGTCATTCCCGTACCCAGCTTGACGACGGCGAACCCGGCGGCGGTCAGCGTCAGCGCGAGACCCACACCGTAGGCGACGACGAGAAGCAGCCCGAACCAGGCCTGGCCGAGGGCGGCGGCGCCGACGAGCACGACGACGGCGGAGGGGCTGGGGACGAGGCCGCCGGCGAAGCCGAGGAGGATGGTGCCGCGGAGGGTGGGGGCCGTGGAGTGGGTGTGGGTGAACCCGCCATGACTGTGCGGCATGTTGGTGTGGCCGTGATCGGGGGCTGCGCCCCCGGACCCCCCTTCGGCCTGGACGGCCTCGTCCTCAAGCGCCGGACGGGCTGAGTGGGGTGCGGGCCGGCCGTCGTCCTCGGACGACCGGGTGGTCAGGGAGTGTGGCTGAGCACCGTGGTCATGGCCATGAACATGGTCGTGGTCGTGAGGGTGGTCGTGCCCGTGGTCGTGCGTGTGGCCGTGGCCGTCGTCGCGCGTGTGGACGTGGGCACGGGCGTGCTCGTGTGTCCCGACCAGGGCCAGCTCTCGCTTCTGGGCCACCTCGTGGTGGTGGTCGTGCTCATGGTCGTGATCGTGCCCGTGGTGATGGTCGTGGCCGTGGGCGTCCCCGTGGTCGTGGCCGTGGGCGTGTTCGTGGGCCCTGTTCCGCCAGGCCCTGCGGGTCAGGTTCGCGCCTGCCGCCAGGACCATGAGGCCGCTCGCGATGCCCAGCCAGGCGATCACCGACGGCGTGGCCGCCGAGCCAGCCGTCACCAGGACGCCCAGGGCGACCACGCCCAGGGTGTGGGTGACCGTGACCGACGCGGCGAGCGGGAGGACGTCGCGGAGGCGGGCGCGGCCGCCCCGGGCCGCCGCCGTCGCCGCCATCAGGGTCTTGCCGTGGCCCGGTGCGAGGGCGTGCATCGCGCCGAGGCCGATCGAGATGAACAGCGCGAGCACCGCGAAGCCGACGGTGAGGTGGTGGCGGGCGACCAGGTCGGTCAGGGCCTGGGTCCAGCGGTCGATGCCCCGGGGGAGGATCTCGGCGCCCGGGGTGTCCTGCCGTTCCTCGGTGAGGGCCGGGCCGCCCGGCCGTACGTGGAGGGCGGCGGTGGTGATGTCGGCCGGGGAGGAGAGCAGGTCCTTGGGGTAGCTGGTGAGTTCGTGGGAGAGCGACGTCTTCGGTACGTCCGTCTTCGTCAGCGTCATCCGGTCGCCGCGCGCCGTGATCTCCCGCCAGCCGGGGCCGCTGTCGGTGCCCGCGCTGTGGAAGCCGAGGGTGACGGTGGCGCCCTTCGGGAGGGGCGCGGTGAACCGGCACTCCACGCGCAGCGTGTTCAGCCCGGCCTGGCCGGGCCGCAGCTCGGCGTGGCTCGCTTTGACGGTGAGCGGCGTCGCCTTGCCGTCGACCGTGAGCCTGCTGCCGTCCGCCGCCGTCGTGCAGCGCTGCTCGGCCCACTTGGCCGTGCCCAGCCGCTTCAGGTCCGGCTTGGCCTGGGTCGCCGGGATCTCGGCGAGGTCCTCGACGTGGTCGACGCGGAGCTGTCCGGGGGCGGCGACCAGACCGTCGTACTTGTTGACGGTGAAGTTGCCGAGCGGGTGCGCGCTCGCGCCCGTGGCGGACAGCAGCGTCGCGGCGCAGGCCACGATGAAGACGGCGGCGGTGCGGCGGAGGTTCACTTCGAGTCCTCCAGCGCCTTGCGGGCTGTACGCGCGCCCAGCGGGGAGAAGCCGGGGTTGAGCTTGAGGGCCTTGGTGAGGGCGGCGCGGCCGGCCGCCTTCTCGCCGTTGGCGAGCTCGATCATGCCCTGGTGGTAGATGAAGGAGGCGTTGTGGTAGCCGGTGGCGGTGGCCTGCCGGGTGTACGGGAGCGCTTCCTTGTCCTTGCCGTTGACGTGCAGGGCCCAGGCCAGCGCGTCCGCCGTGTGCACGGTGTGGCGGCGGGCCCACTCGGCGCGGGCGGCCTTCAGCGCCTCGGCCTTGTTGCCGTGGTCGGCGGCGGCGAGGGCGGTGTCGAGGTCGGCGTTGACGCCGTTGGCGCGGGCGAGTGCGATCCAGGCCTCGACGAGCGCGTACTGGTCGTCGGCCTTCTGCTTGTCGCCCTTGGCGTTCCGGTCCTCGTACAACTCACCGAGTTCGACGAGGGGCTGGGGCAGGGGGTAGCGGGAGACGACCAGTTCCATGCCCTTGATGGCATCGGCCCGGTCGCCGCTCGCCGCCTGGGCACGGGCCCGGCCCTCCAGCGCGGGAAGGTAGTTCTCGTCGGCGGCCAGGGCACGGGCGTAGTAGTCCAGCGCGCTCTTGTAGTCGCCCTGGTTCCAGGCGAGGAGGCCGAGCTGGGCGGCCACATAGGAGATGTCGCCCTTCGACGTGGCCGTGGACAGGGCCTGCTGCAGTACCTGCCGCGCTCCCTTCACGTCACCGCGCAGCTCCCGCACATACGCGTACCGGGTGAACACCGGTACGCCCGGCTTGCGTTGGTCGGCGAGGTCGGCCGCCTTGCTCGCCTCGTCGTAGCGGCCGAGTTCGACCAGGGCGTCGATACGGGAGGAGAGGGCGTTCGCGCTGTACGGGTTCTGCTTCAGGGCCTGGTCAGCGTAGGTGAGCGCCTGCGCGAACTCGTGCCGGGCGGCGGCGAGCGCGGCCTCGGCGGCCAGCGCCTGGTCGTTGTCCGGGGTGATCTGGAGCGCGCGCTTGAGGGACTTCTCGGCCTGCGGGTAGCGGGACGGGTCGCCCTTGGTGCGCGCCTGTTCGACGTAGGCGAGGCCGAGGGTGGCCCAGCTGTCGGAGTCCTTCGGCTGGGTACGGAGATGGGCCTGGAGGGAGGCGATCGTCGTGGCGAGGTCACCGCTCGCGAGCAGCGCCGGGTCCACCGCGCTCGACGTGGCCACCGGCGCCGTACCGCCGTCCCGGGCGGCCCCGAAGGCGATCGCCCCGCCGGTCAGCGCGATGGCCATCAGCACGGCGGAGCCGGCGAGCCGGGCCCGCCGCCAGTTCCGCCCCGCGGCGGCGAACCGGCGCAGGGCGGTGACGCGCTCGTCGTCCTTCGTCTCGGCGGGCTGCTTGTCGTTCGTACCCGGGGCCATGCCCTCTCCTAGTAGCTGTCGCGCGGGGCGGCGCGGCCCGCGCCGTGGGGGATTGAGTGGGTGCGGGCCGCGCCAGTATGTGGAGGGCGCGTTGAGCGCCCCGCAAGGGGCGCGGGGAACTGCGCGATCGGCCATCGCCGACCCGCAGTCACCCGACTGCCCTGATGGGAACGGCGATTAGTACGGCCGCTGCATCCTGCGGCGCCACCAGCCGAACGCCGTGCCGATCAGCAGCACGCCCGCCGCACCCGCGGCCGCCGATCCCGCGATCAGCGTCATGTTGCTGTCACCGGAGGAACCGGTCAGGGCGTCGCCCAGCGCGCTCTTCGTGCTGCTCCCGGCCGCGCTCTTGGCGAGCGCACCGCGCGAACCGGCCGTCGGCTCGGCCACGTACGGGAAGTACTTCTCGAAGCTCTTGTCGTTCTTGTCGACCGCGTCGCCCAAGTCGTTCTTGGAGCCGACCAGTTCGCCCTCGACGACCTGCAGCGCCTCGTCGATCACGTCGTCGGTGAGCCGGCGCCCGTTCGGGAAGCCCGCGTTGTCACCGTCCAGGACACCGAGCCGCTTGGGCTTGGCGGTGGGCTTGATGGACGTGTTCAGGCGGAGCATCTCCGACGGCTTCGCCTGCGGCTGCTCGGTGTTGAGGCCCTTGACGCCCGTGAGGAACACGCTGACGAGGTCGTTGCGGGGCTCGGACGGCGCCTTGATGTTGTAGATCGCCTGGATGAGCTTCGGCAGTTCCGGGTTGGTGACGTTCTTCAGGAACTGCGCGTCGTCCTTGGGCTGGGACGCGTTGAACTTGTCCTTGTCCTTCTGCGGGTTGACGACCTCGTTGACCAGCGGGTTGCCGAGGCGCGAGACCTGCGAGTAGTAGCCCTGCGCGTTCCTGCGCTGGGTCGTCGCGTAGATGCCGACGGTCGGGCGCGAAGCCGACTGCCGGATCAGGTCGTTGGGCACCTGGAGGGCGATCGTGTTGACGTTGTAGCCCTTGAGGGTGTCCCGGCCGACCTCGGAGAGGTTGCCGCCGTACAGCAGGTCGAAGACGCGCAGGTCGGCGAAGAACGGGTCGTCGGCCTGGCCGGCGAAGGTCGCGCCGCCGCCCGCGGTCTTGTAGATGGCCTGGGAGCGCAGCTTCGCGTAGTCCGGCATCGACGCCTTGCCGACGTCCGACGGGGCCGCCGGGATGTCACTGGCGATCCTCGTCGTGTGCTGCTGCTTGCCGTTCTTCAGCTTGATCAGGTCAAGGTTGTACGACTGCGTGACGTTCAGGTCGGGGTCGGTCAGGTTGTCGACCACGCCCGTGTTGTAGAGGAACGTCTTCTTGTTCTTGATCTGGGTGCGGAAGGTGTAGCGGAAGATCAGGTCGTCCAGCGCGTCACCGTTGTTGTCGATGTGGATGTCGTACTGGGCGTCGTCCGCGAACTGGTAGAAGTTCGGGCCGCCGGCCGGCTCCTCGAAGGGGATGTAGTCCGACACGATCGTCGTGGTGTCGGACTTGTCCGGGCTGACGAACGCGTACAGGTCGGTGTTGTCGTACTGCGGAGTGCCCGAGATGAGCGGGGCCTCCCGGTGGGAGGAGGCGGAGGCCGCCCCCGGTTCCAGCGCGGCGACGCTGGCGGCTGTGATCGCGCCGGTCGCCAGGGCCCCGCAGATGAGCGTGACAAGGCCCTTGCGCCCCGTGCCGCTCCTGGAGATTAGAGGTGTCATGCCGTCCGTCCCTCGGTCCCAACTTGCTTGACGGACGGGTATACGGAGCAGGAGGGCCGTTTGGATTGGTCCGAAGAAAAAAATCTTTTTTTCATGCTCAACCTGCGTTTCGGGCGCCCGCTTACGTACTTCTGCCGGAGGTGCGTCAGTTGCGAATGCCTGGTGTGGGAGGACGGGCCGGGTGCGGCCGCAGAAGGGGGGACGGGGTGGAGGCGGACGAACTGCTGGTGCTCGTCGCCGGTGGCGACCAGAAGGCGTTCGAGGACCTCTACGGACTGGTGTCCGGGCCGGTGTTCGGGCTCGTACGACGTGTGGTGCGCGACCCCGCCCAGTCCGAGGAGGTGGCCCAGGAGGTGCTCCTCGAACTCTGGCGCTCCGCAGCCAAGTTCGATCCCGAGCGGGGCAGCGCCCTCTCCTGGATCCTGACGCTCGCCCATCGCCGCGCCGTCGACCGGGTGCGCAGCGCCCGCGCGGCCGGCGAACGCGAACAGCGCGAGGCCCTGCGCGCCGGCGAACCCGCTTTCGACCAGGTCGCCGAAACGGTGGAAGCCGGCCTGGAGCGCGAATGGGTACGCCGCTGCCTGGACCGGCTCACCGCCCTCCAGCGCCAGTCCGTCACCCTCGCCTACTACGACGGCTACACGTACCGTGAGGTCGCCGAGCGGCTGAAGCTGCCGCTGGGCACGGTCAAGACACGGATGCGCGACGGACTCACCCGGCTGCGCGACTGCCTGGGAGGTGCCGCGTGAGCCTGGTCGGCCGCCTGCTGCACCGCGAGGACCTGCACTCCCTGGCCGCGCCCTACGCCCTGGACGCCCTGGAGCCCGGTGAGCGGCGCCGCTTCGAGAAGCACCTCAAGGACTGCGACCGGTGTGCCGACGAGGTCCGGGCGCTGACCGAGGACGCGGTACGGCTCGCCTGGTCCACGGCGGCCCCGCCGCCCCTCGCGATGCGCGACCGGGTGCTGGCCGCCGTCCGCGCCACCCCTCAGGAGTCGGCCCCCATCCCCGAGCACACGCCCCAGCTGCCGCCGCACGTCTGGGGCGCCCAGCCGCCGCCGGCCCGGGCCCGGGTGCGGACGCGCCGTCCCCTGTTCGTGCCGTTCGCCACCGCCACCGCGGCCGCCGCGCTGGTCGTCGCCTCGCTGTTCGCGGTGCAGGCCAGCCGGACGCAGGACCAGCTCGACGCCGAGCGGGCCCAGTCGCGTGAGATCGCCCACGTTCTGTCCGCGCCCGACGCCCGTGCGACCAGCAGCAAGGACGCGCAGGGCCGAAGTATCGGAGCGGTGGCCTCCGCATCGGAGGGGCAGGCCGTCGTCACACTGAGCGGGTACGGCGCCCTGTCGAAGGGCCGGGTGCACCAGCTCTGGCTCATGCGCCCCCGTGTGCAACCGCGCTCCCTCGGGCTTTTCAAGGGCGACACCCCCCTGGTCGCCACGGGTCTGGGCAAGTCCGCGACGTCACTCGCGGTGACCGTCGAACCTGCCGGTGGTTCAGTACAGCCCACCAGCCAGCCGGTTGTCCAACTCGCCCTGAAATCGGTTGGATTCGGAGAGTAGTCGGAGTGTAATTGAAGAGGGGTCGTCAACACCCTTGCGGGGAAGGTGAATCCTGTGACCGCGATACACGAGTGCCCCATCGGGGCGATAGGGTTACCCTGCCCGGGCCGGGTGGACTCGTACGGGTGGGGAGTGACATGGATCAGATAACACGCAGCAGGGCGCGGGTTCCTGCGATCAGCTGCGGGAGCAGCGCGAGCAGTTCGCGCCTGGACCGCCATCTGTCGGTGCTGGCGGGTCCCGCCATACCGCAGCAGCAGGCGATCGAGGCGACCTCACTGATGCGTGAGCTCACCGCGCGTGAACCCGCACAGCGCAGCGACCGGGTCGCACGGGTCAGCCGTGTCTCGCTCTTCGCGCCGCTGCGTCGACTGCGCCGTTCGCTGTTCGGCGGCAACAAGCACTGACCGTCTGACCGTCACGCCCGCGCTCAGGCAGCCACACCGTCCCGGCGCAGCGCTGCGATCTCGGCGTCCGTCATCCCCACGGCACGCAGCAGCGCCTCGGTGTGCTGCCCGAGCGCGGGCACATCCCCCATCCGCGCCTCGTCCCCGCCCGGCAGCGTGATGGGCGGCAGCAACGCGCGCAGCGGCCCGACCGGCGACCCCACTTCCCGCCACCGCTCCCGGGCCGCCAGCTGCGGATGCCCGGCCAGTTCACGCAGGTCCCGCAGCCGCGCGCACGCGATGCCCGCGGCCTCCAGCCGTGCCAGCGCCTCGTCGGCGTCGAGCGCCTTCAGGGCCGTCCCGACCAGCTCGTCGGTCCGCGCCCGGTTCGCCACCCGGGCCGCGTTCGTCGCGAACACCGGATCCGTCCCCAACTCCGGCAGTCCGAGCACCTGTTCGGCCAGCCGTCGCCACTCCCGGTCGTTCTGCACCGACAGCAGCACCCGCCCGCCGTCCGCGGTCGGGTAGGCGTCGTAGGGCGCGATCACGGCGTGCGCCAGACCGGTGCGCTCCGGCGGAGTCCCGCCGTGGATGGTGTGGTGCAGCGGATGCCCGAGCCACTCCGCCAGCGCCTCCAGCATCGACACCTCCACCGGCCCGCCCCTGCCGGTGGTCCCGCGTCGCACCAGTGCCGCGAGGACGCCCGAGAAGGCGTACATGGCCGCCGCGATGTCCGCCGCCGGGATCCCGGCCTTCACGGGCTGCTCCGGCGTCCCGGTGACCGACACCAGGCCCGCCTCGCACTGCACGAGCATGTCGTACGCGCGTTTGCCGGCGTACGGCCCCGTCGCCCCGTATCCGGAGATGTCCACGGCGACCAGCCGGGGGTGCGCGGCGCACAGCGTGGCCGCGTCGAGGCCGAGCCGGGACGCGGCACCGTGGGCCAGGTTCTGCACGAACACGTCCGCGTCCGCGATCAGCCGCCGTACGACGTCCAGGCCGCGCGGGTCCTTCAGGTCCAGTGCGATGGACTCCTTGCCGCGGTTGCACCACACGAAGTGCGAGGCGAGGCCGTGGGCGGCGGTGTCGTAGCCGCGGGCGAAGTCGCCGCCGTCGGTGCGTTCGATCTTGATGACGCGGGCGCCGAGGTCCGCGAGCTGGCGGGTGGCGAAGGGGGCGGCGACCGCCTGTTCGACGGCGACGACGGTGATGCCTTCGAGGGGCAACGGAAGAAGGGGCACTGTGGTCTCGTTCCAGGTGCGGGCCGGTGGGGGCTTGGCGCGCCCGCGCGGCGGAGCCGCAAATCTATACAGCCCCGCGCCCCTGAGTCAGTCACATGAGCGTCAGTTGGCCCGCCGGGCCTTCCTCGGCGTGCTCCAGAACCGACGCTGGTCTGCGGGACGTCTCCGGGGGTGGAAGTACGCCCGCTGTCGCCAGGTCGACTGCCGTGATCTGTGTCTTGATCTCCAGGGCGGTCCGCTGCGCGCGTACGTCCGCCAACAAGGACAGGACCGTGATCAGTTCCAGCAGTTCCGAGGTCTGCTGCTGTGGCCATGTCGTGGGGGCGATCGCCGACAGGGTGCCGGGTTCCGCCTGCTGGGTGCGGGTGGTGAACCACGCCTCCAGGACCCGTACCTCGCCCATCCTGAAGTCCCACGCCTCCGGCGGTACCGGGGAGATGCGGCCCTCGTCGAGGTGGAGGGCCTCTTCCTCGGCGTCGTAGAGGATCGTCAGGGGGCGGGCGGGGAGCGGGGCTCGGACGTACGGGCGGCGGCCGCCCGGGAGTTTGGGGCGTTCGCCGTCCCGGCGCAGTAGCCACAGGGCTCGGTGGCCCAGTGTCACGCCTCTCGACCAGAGGTCGGGGTCCTCGGTGAGCGGGACGGTGTGGTCGGCGCGGATCGCCGCCAGGGCCCAGGCCAGGACGTCCGGTGGGGACACCCCCCGGCCCAGCCGGTCGGCCAGGTGCTCCAGCAGGCCCGGGGCCAGGTTCGGTTCCGCGCCCCCCGGCCGGCGGTACAGCGGGCGGATCCGGCCCGCGCGCAGGGTGGGCGGGAGGGAGGTCGCCAGCAACGGCATGCCCTCCGCCGATTCCACCGCGAAGATCTGGTGGTCGTCGGCCACCCGCCACAACTCCGGGCGGGCCGTGTCGATCAGGCGGTGGTCCGGGATCAGCCACTGTTCGTCGAAGGGGGCGGCCAGGACGCGGATCGGGTCCGGGCAGGGGCCCGACGCCTCGGCGAGCGGTGCGGTGCCGCTGGGCCGGCCGGGGAGCTGGGCGACCGCGGAGTGGACCGTGCGGGAGCGGGTCGGCTCGAACAGGGTCTCGCGGTCGGGGCCCTCGGCCTTGAGAAGGGCGTCCCAGCGGGCCTTCAGGGTCGCCGCGCCGGGGGCCGTCGGCCACCCCCGGCCGAGCCGTAGTGGTGCGACGGACCACGGCATGAGGTCCGCCAGCAGCGGAGCGTCGTCGTGCGTCACGCCCGGCATCGTACGACGAGTTCAGGTGGCGTCGAGGGTGACCGTGAAGGAGAAACGGTCGCCCCGGTAGTGGATGACCGCCAGGTCCAGGACCCGGCCGGCGGTGTCGTAGGTGACGCCCGTGTAGTGCAGGATCGGGCTGAGGAGGGGGACCTGGAGCAACCGGGCGGTCTCCGGGTCGGCCAGCCGGGCCTGCACTGTGTCCGTGATACGGCTGATGTCCGCGCCGACGAGGTCGCGGAGCACCTTGGTCATGGGCCGGCGGGCGAGGTCCTCCGGGTCGATGCGCTCGGCCAGTTCGGGGCGGACGTGGTTGCGGGCGTGGTTGGTGGGCTCGCCGGTCTGCTCGTCACTGCGCAGCCGGTGGTACGCGGCCACCTCGGCGAGGTCCGGGAAGTAGTCGGCGAGTTCGCCGGTGACGGGTACCGTGCCGTGGTCCAGCAGCTCCGCCGTCATCCCGGACTGCTGGGCCACGATCGCGTCCACCGAGCCGAGCAGCCGTACCGGGGTGCCCCGGCGGGCGTCCGGTTCGATGAAGGTGCCGCGGCGGCGGTGCCGGCTGATCAGGCCCTCGTCCTCCAGCTCCTTCAGCGCCTGCCGCATGGTCAGCACGCTCACGCCGTAGTGCTCGGCGAGCTGTTCCTCGGTGGGCAGCCGGAGCGGGTCCCGGGGCGAGCGGCCGAGTATCGAGGCGCGCAGCGACTGCGACACCTGGTACCAGAGCGGCAGCTTGCGGTTGAGGACGATCGAGTCCGGGGCGAAGGAGGTCACGGGTCATCCGTACCGGTGGGGGATCTTCAGTGCAAGGGACGGAAGTGGCGTTCCAGGCCCTGCCACACGTCGTCGTAGCGCTGCTGGAGGTGTCCGGCGGTCGCCGCCTGCGGGGTGAGCGTCACCGGCCAGCGGGTCTCGAACATGAATGCAAGGCCGTCGTCCACCTTCTGGGGCTTCAACTCGGCCGCGCTCGCCCGGTCGAACGTCTCCCGGTCCGGACCGTGCGCCGACATCATGTTGTGCAGCGACCCGCCGCCCGGCACGAAGCCCTCGGCCTTCGCGTCGTATGCGCCCTCGATGAGCCCCATGTACTCGCTCATCACGTTCCGGTGGAAGTACGGCGGCCGGAAGGTGTTCTCGCCCACCAGCCAGCGCGGCGCGAAGACCACGAAGTCGACGCCGGCCAGGCCGGGGGTGTCGGAGGGTGACGTCAGCACCGTGAAGATCGACGGGTCGGGGTGGTCGTAGGAGATGGTGCCGATCACATTGAAGCGGCGCAGATCGTAGGCGTAGGGCACATGTGTGCCGTGCCAGGCGACCACGTCCAGCGGGGAGTGGTCATATGTGGCGGTCCACAGGTTGCCGCAGAACTTGTTGACCACCTCCACCGGGCCCTCCACGTCCTCGTAGGCGGCGACGGGGGCCAGGAAATCCCGGGCGTTGGCAAGGCCGTTGGCGCCGATCGGGCCCAGGTCGGGGAGGCGGAAGGGCGAGCCGTAGTTCTCGCACACATAACCCCGGGCCGTGGCCTCCAGCAGCTCCACACGGAAGCGGACCCCACGGGGGATCAGCGCCACATGTCCTGGCTCCACATGTAGCAGGCCGAACTCGGTACGCAGCAGCAGTCCGCCGCGCTCCGGGACGATGAGCAGCTCGCCGTCCGCGTCGGAGAAGACCCGCTCCATGGAGGCGTCGGCGTGGTAGAGGTGCACGGCCATGCCGGTGCGCTGGGTCGCGTCGCCGTTGCCGCCCAGGGTCCACAGGCCGGCCAGGAAGTCCGTGCCGGGCGGCGGCTCCGGCGGGGGGTTCCAGCGCAGCCGGTTCGGGTCCGGGGCGACGTCCGTGAAGGGCGCGGTGCGCAGTCCGCCGTTGTCGGCGGCCCGGGTGAACGCCGGGTGAGCGGCCGACGGGCGGATCCGGTACAGCCAGGAGCGGCGGTTGTGGGCCCGCGGCTCGGTGAAGGCCGTACCGCTGAGCTGCTCCGCGTACAGGCCGAGGGGGGCGCGCTGCGGGGAGTTGCGGCCCTCGGGCAGGGCGCCCGGCATCGCCTCCGAGGAGTGCTCGTTGCCGAACCCGGAGAGGTACGACAGCCTCTCGGCGGTCTTCCGCGCCTCCCCGCGCTCGAACGCGCCCGCGCGGGAGGTACCCCCATCGCTCATGATCGCTCCCTGAACCTGCTGAACCCGAGTGCCATCGATACCTGAGTGCCATCGATTCCTATGTATCACCGTAGGATTGCGCGGGGGTGGGTGCAAGAGGGCCGGGATCATCCGAGCGGGGTATGGCGAGAACCCGACTTCAGGGGGATCCGGTCTGCGGCGCGCTGTTCTACGCTCCCGGGCATGTCGTGGACGCGTGGACTGCCGGGGGCGCTCGCGGTCTGCGTGCTGCTGCTGGTCGCGGCGGCGGGGTGCGGGACCGGGGAGGCGCACGGGCAGCGGGGGGCGGGGTCGCCCTCGCCGGTGGGCAAGATCCTCGACGACACGGACGAGAGCGGGCGCCACTACCGCGAGCTGGACAAGAAGCAGGCGCCCGAGGTGGGCACGGTGGTCACCCCCGACTCGGCCGGCGGCTGGGACGTCCGGCTCGACGTGCACCGCTTCCGCTTCTCCCCGGCGGGCACCGCGGCGAAGGCGGTCGTCGGCCGCGGCCTCGCCTACCTCTTCGTGGACGGCGGCCTGGTGACACGGCTGCGCTCCTCCGCGTACCACCTGCCCGCGGGCCTCGTCCCGCACGGCACCCACCACATCACCGCCCGGCTCTACGCGGACGACGGCACGGTATGGGCCGTGCGCGGCAAGCCGGTGGAGAGCACGGCGGACGTCACGGCGTCGGGCGCGGAGACGGCGTCGCCGTCGGCATCAGGGGTCGCGCCCGCTACTCCCACCGCCCCCGCCACCGCCGCCTCCACCTCTGCCGGCAGCGCCGCGAGCAGCCCGGACGCCGGATGAGTGCATGGGCCATCCGTCCGCGTACTGGGGGGCGAGGTTCACCTGATCCCGGCGGAAAGGCATCATGAAGCCCGTGCCCCAAGCGACATCGCTTCGCAAAGCGCCCGTGCAGCGCCGCAGCGCCGAACGGCTGACCAGGATTCTCGACGCCTGTGCCGACCTCCTCGACGAGGTGGGCTACGACGAGCTGAGCACCCGGGCCGTCGCGGTGCGCGCCGGGGTGCCCATCGGCTCGGTCTACCGCTTCTTCGGCAACAAGCGGCAGATGGCCGACGCCCTCGCCCAGCGCAACCTGGAGCGCTACTCCGAGCGCGTCACCGAGCGGCTGAAGGAAGCGCCGAAGGGCGACTGGCGGACGGCGATGGACGCGGTGCTCGACGAGTACCTGGCCATGAAACGCACCGCCCCCGGCTTCTCCCTCGTCGACTTCGGCAACCAGATCCCGGTCGGCGCCCGCGACGCGGAGCCGAACCACCGGGTGGCCGACCGGCTGACCGACCTGCTGGCGGCGTACGTCGGCCGCGCCCCCGACGAGGCGCTGCGCCGCACGTTCCTGGTGGCGGTGGAGTCCGCCGACGCCCTGGTCCACCTGTCCTTCCGGATGGCCCCGGAGGGCGACGAGAAGATCATCGCGGAGACGCGGGAACTCCTGCGGGCTTATCTGGCCCGAGTTCTGGACTGACCAGGTTCCCGCAGCCGCCCCGTTGCTAAGGTGATCCGGCGCTTGGGTCGCGCACGGGGGGAACGCCATGGCTCGGGTGGTCTGCATCCACGGCATAGGGCAACAGCACACCGGGGAGCAGGAGTTGCGAGGCTCCTGGCACCCCGCGCTCTCCGACGGCCTGCTGCGGGCCGGCGCCACCACCGCCCTCGCGGCGGACGACGTGCGCTGTGTCTTCTACGGCGACCTGTTCCGCCCGCCGGGCCGCACTCTCGCACTCGGCGACCCGCCCCTGGACGCCTCCGACGTCGAGGACGGCATCGAGACCGAACTGCTGCTGGCATGGTGGGCGGAGGCGGCCCGCACAGACGCCGCGGTGCTGCCGCCCGACTCCCGTACCCTGGCCCGCACCCCGCGGGCCGTGCAGCGAGCCCTGGGCGCCCTCAGCCGTTCCCGGTTCTTCGCCGGTGTCGCGCTCCGCGGCCTGGTCCTCGACCTCAGGCAGGTCCGCCGCTACCTGTGCGACCCGGAGCTGCACGACGCCGTCCAGCAGCGGGTCGCCGACGCGATCACGGAACGCACCCGGGTGGTCGTGGGCCACTCCCTGGGCAGCGTCGTCGCCTACGAGGCACTGTGCGCCCACCCGGACCGGCCGGTGCGTGCCCTGCTGACGCTGGGCTCGCCGCTGGGCATCCGCAACCTCGTCTTCGACCGGCTGCGCGTCGGCACCACGGGCTCGCCCGGCGACTGGCCCGGTTCCGTACGGTACTGGACCAATATCGCGGACGAGGGTGATGTCGTCGCCCTGGTGAAGGACCTGCGGCCGCTGTTCGGCGAGCGGGTCAGGTGTGAGGTGGTCCACAACGGGGCACGGGCCCATGACGCGACGAGGTATCTCAACACCGCCGAGGCGGGCCGGGCGGTGGAGGAGGCCTGCCGGGACACGGGGGAGGCCGGGGCATGAGCGACAGACGCCGGGCGGTGGACCGTGGGCGCGGCGCCGGACCCCGCTGAGGCGACGGCCGCCCGCACCCCCACGGGTGCTTCACGCCGGTTCCTCATCGCTGCCGCCGTCACCTCCGTCGCCGCGCACCCCGAGGCGGAACGCGCCGAACTGGCCGACGACGTGCGCCGGATCGAGGAACTCTTCCTCGGGCCGCTCGGCTACCGCCGGGGCGCGGACCTCGCCCTCGATCCGACCCGCCGTCAACTCCAGGACGCGCTGAGGGCGTTCGCCACCGCCCCGGACCGCGGTCCTGAGGACTACGTGGTCCTCTATCTCGCCACGCACGGCGTCACCGCCGAGCACAGCGGACGCCACTACCTGCTGCTGCACGACAGCGACGCACGTGACCTGCGCGGCACCGCCCTGCCCGCAGAGGACCTGGTGTCGTACCTGTGGGAGGACACCGCCGTCGAACGCCTGCTCGTCCTCATCGACGCCTGCTACGCGGAGGAGGGCACGGACCGGGCGCTGCGCCGGGCCCTGGAGGACCGGCGCTTCCGGGAACCCGTCACCGGACACGGCGGTACCGGGCTCGTCCTGGTCGCGTCCTCCCGCCGCAAGGAGGAGACCTGGTCCGGCGCCCTGGCCGCCGCCTTCGACCGGGCCGTACGGCGCGAGGCCGTCGCCGGTCACACGCCCGACCGGATCGGCCTGGACCAGGTCATGGCGGCCATCAGCGTCGACCCCGAGGTCCCGCCCTCCCAGCGCCCCGTCTGGTCCCTCACCCACGCCACCGGGGACATCCCCGCCTTCCTGCCCAACCCCCGACACATCCCCGACGCGGCCGGGCTGAAGCTGGACGAGATCGACCGGATCGTCGCCGTCCGCACCCGCGAACGCGAGACCCGGGACCAGGACATGCGCGGCTTCTTCCTGCCCCGCGCCCGGGGCACCGACGTCCCCACCGAGGAGGTCTGGGACTTCACCGGGCGCCATGCCGCCCTGGGCGACCTCACCACCTGGCTCGACCCGCGCCGCACCGAGGAACGCCTCTGCGTGGTCACCGGCGACCCCGGGTCCGGCAAGTCCTCGCTGCTCGGCATGGCCGCCGTCCTCACCGACCCGCAGCGCGCAGCCGCCGTGCCCCGCCAGGAGCTGCCGCCCGTGCTGCCCCGGCCCGACGACATCGACGTCCGCGTCAACGCCGGCCACCTCTCCACCCGGCAGCTCCTGGACGCCCTCTCCGCCGCCGCGGGCTGCGCCGCCGACTCGCTGGGCGCCCTCGCCGCGCACCTCCAGACCCGGACCCGCCCGCTCGTCGTCCTCCTCGACTCCCTCGACGAGGCCCTGGCGCCGCACGAGGCCGTCGACGAACTCATCGCCCCGCTCACCGACCCGGCTCGCCGCCTGCCGGTACGCCTCCTGGTCGGCGCCCGCCCGCACATCGCCGCCCGGCTCCCCGCCGACGCGCCCCGCATCGACCTCGACTCCGAACGCCACGGCGACCCGGACGCCGTCCGTGCCTACACCCGCAAGCTGCTGTGCGCCCCCGGCTCGCTGCTGCGCACGGCCGACCCCCGGCTCCTCGAGGAGATCGCCGAGGCCGTCGCCGAGGCGGCCGGCCGCTCCTTCCTCGTCGCCCGCATCACCGCCCGTACCCTCGCCCGGGAACCGCGCCTGCCCGATCCGTCCGACCGGCGCTGGCGCGAGGAACTGCCGCGCCTGCCCGGCGAGGCCATGGAGCGCGACCTCGTCCAGCGCCTCGGCCCGCTCGCCCGGCGAGCCCGCGATCTCCTCCTCCCGCTCGCCTACGCCCAGGGCGCGGGCCTGCCCTGGGCGGGGGTGTGGCCCCGTATCGCCACCGCGCTCACCGGCCGGGACTACGGCGACGAGGACGTCGTATGGCTGCGGCACGCGGCAGGGTCGTACGTCGTGGAGGGCGTGGAGGAGGGCGGGTCGGTGTACCGGGTGTACCACCGGGCCCTCATCGAGCATCTGCGGGAGGGCCGGGACCCCCGGGCCGTCCAGCGGACCGTCACCGAGGTGTTGCGGGGCATCGAACACCCCTATGTGCGGCGGTACCTGGCGCTCCACGCCAGTGAGGGCGGGGTGCTGGACGGGCTGGTCCAGGACGCCTCCTTCGTGCTGGGCGCCGAACCGGGGCGCCTGCTGGCCGCGCTGCCCGGACTGCACACCCCGGAGGGGCGGCGGGCCGGGCAGGCGGTGCGGGATCTGGAGCCGGAGCTGCGGGAGCGGGCCGGGGCCGGGGCCGATCCGCAGGCCAGGGCGCGGCTGCGGCTCGCGGCGGTGTGCCGGAAGGCGCGGGCGCTGGCCGAATCGTGCGACGCGGGGGAGGCGGAGCTGCCGTGGCGGGCCCGGTGGGCGGCCTGGAACCCGCATGAGGGGGACCGGCGGTACGACGGGATGAGCATCGGGACGGGGAAGGGCGTGGTCGTCCCGCGGGAGAACGGAGCGCGGTTCCTGGATCTCACGCGGCGGGGCGGGGCCCGGTGGGTGGATCTGGACCACGGCGCGGTGACGGGCGCCTCCCAGGCGCAGGCCAACTGGTACAACGCGACACTGACAGCGGTACCCCAACTGCCCGACGCGGTGGCCGGGTTGTGGGCCGACCAGCTGCTCGCGCTGGAAAACGGACATGCGCCGACCATTGGTCATACCCGACTGCTCCACGTCTGGCAGCGGGACCAGAAGTCGACATGGCTGCTGCCGCCGGATGCGGCCGTCGACGCGGACACCGAGCGGGACTTCCCGATGGAGGCCGATCAACTGGCGGTACTTATAGGCCAGTTCGGACGCCCGGCTGCGGCGGCCCTGCGCTTCGACACCGGCCATCTCCTCGTCTACTCGCTCACCTCCGTCCCGCACTACCAGCCGCTCGACCGCAGGGCCCGCCGGCGGATGTGGTCCTGGGAGATCGCCGACTGGCAGGACCGGGCGGACCAGTTGACGGCCCCCCGCATCCGGGCGCTCTCCCCGCGCGACGGATGGCACATCACCGCGTGCACCGCGCCCCGCGAACTGTTGATGGGCCGTCTGCTGTTGGGCCACGCGGACGGCAGGGTCACCCAGTACTGGGCACTGGGTGAGGAGACCGAGGCGGAGGCAGTCACCGGACACACGGGCCACGTCACCGAGATGGCGCCGGTGTACGGCCACCCCCTGGGCCGGCTCCTCGTCACCGCGGGGGCGGACGGCACCGTACGGCTCTGCTCCCTCACCACCGGCGAGCCCGTCAGAACCCTCCTGCGCATCCCCGCCTACATCGCCTCGATCGCCGTGCACCGCGTCGGCCGCCAGTGGATCGTCGCCGTGGTCACGGCCGACGGCCAACTGCACCGCGTCGACCTCGACAGCGGCCGTCCGATCGGGCTCCCGCTGCGCGTCGACCGGGGCGCGTCCGTCCGGGCGGAGACCTTCGACCTCGGGCTCACCTCCTGTGTCTCGGTGCAGGGGCACAGCCGCGGTGTCCAGGTGTACGACCTCCTCACCGGCGACCGCGTCGGCGGCCAGGTCCTGGACCACGAGGCCGCCGCCCTGTGCCGGGCCGGCGGGACGGTCTGCGTCGGCGGCACCGACGGCGTCGTACGGCTGTGGCCGTCCCCGCACGCGGCGGACTCCAGCTATCTGACCGCACATGAGCGCGGGGTGCTCGCGGTAGGCGAGATCCGGGGGCCGTCCGGGGCGCCCGCACTGGTCAGCGTCGGCGCGGACCACGAAATCCGGTGCTGGGACCCCGGGCGGCCCCACGAGCTGTGGCGGCACCGCCATCCCGCCGACCGGCGCGGCTGGCAGGACCCGCTGGTCCACTGCGCCGCCGTGGGCCGTGACTTCGTCGCCACCGCCGAGTACCGGGGACACGTCAGGGTCCTGGTGCTGAGAGGGGGACTCCCGGCCGGCGAACAGGAGTTCACGATCCCGGAGATCCCGACCGCGCTCACCGTCGGCCGGGTGCGCGGCCGGGACGTGCTCGTCGTCGGCACCGACACCGGCCGGCTGGCCTGCTGGGACGTGGGAAGCGGCCGTATGTACGCCTACGGTCCGCAACCGGACACCGAGGTGTGGGCCAGCGCGCTCGCCCTGAGCCCCGACGGCTCCGGAAGACTGGCCGTGGGCGGACTCGACGGGTCGGTGCGCGAGTGGGCGCTGCCCTCCTGCCGCCCGCTCGGCCCGGCCCGTACCGCGCACCGGGGAGCCGTGCGCGGGCTCGTGTACACGCCCTCCGGGCTGGTCGGCTGCGGACTCGACACCCGTCTCGTCTCCTACGGCGACGGATGGGAGCGCCGGATGCCACGACCGCTGACCTCACTTCACCTGGCGGACGACGGGCTGCTGTGCGGGGACGACCGCGGGCAGATCTGGCGGCTGCGGGAGGGGCCGGAGGGGCGCCGGGTGGTGGAGGGGCTGGACGCCGTCCGGCCGGTCACGGCCGTCGCGACGCTGACGGTCGGGGGAGAACTCGCCGTCGTGGCGGGCGGGAGGGACGGCTCGCTCCAGGTCCGGGAGGCGGAGCACGGCACCCTGGTGCGGCGGCTGCGGCCGGTGGGGGACTCCGAGGTGGTTCACCTGGTCGGCGTGGACTCGGGCGAGGGAGAACTCAGGTTGTTCTCCCTCGGCGACGAAGGGCTGCTCCAGCACTGGGACTTCGGCCCGGAGGGCCTGCACACCTCGGCGGGAACCCCACGGTATCTTCCGCTGCCCCACGCCGACCCGGACGCGCCGCTGACGGTGGTTCCGGAGGATGGCGGTGGGACCCCGGCGCTGCTGTCGGTCTCGTACCCGAAGTACGACCGGGTGTCGGTACACGATGTGACACGGGACCGGTGCCTGGCCGACCGGTTGCCGGTTCACGAGTCCGCCTACCGGCCCCGTGCGGTGCGCTGCGCGGGCGTGCTGCTGGTGGTCGTGCCCGTAGGTGACGGATTCGCGCAGGTATTCGACATGGAGGCGGGTCGCTGGGCGCTCCTGCCGGTGCCGGACACATGGTTGCTCGCGGTCTTCGTGATTCCCGGCCCGGACGGCGACGAACTGCTCCTGATCAGCGACGACGGCGCCGCGATCGTCCCCTGGAAGGTGCTGCGTCCCCGGTTCGAGACCCCCGGCGCACCGCTGCCCCGATCCCGCCGGCTTCGGTGGCTCGGCCCGCTCCGCCGTTGTCTTCCCCGTTCCCTTCTCACCCCCGGCACCGCGCCGATCGCCACCCATGAGTACGGGATCCCCCTCGTCTACCCCGATCACATCGTCCTCTTCCCGGACCGCGAGACCTGCGCGATGGCAGAGGGCACCCGCGTCGCCGTCCTCCGCGTCCGCTCCGGGGACGTCCTCCGTACGATCGACCTCCCCTCGCTCTGCACCGCCCTCGCCACCGGCCCCGCGGGCGAACTGATCGTCGGCACCGAGAACGGCGTGATCCTGTTCGACTGACCCCGGAAATCCTCTCCTCGTCATGCCTACCGGTCGGTATGCTCACGGCGCCAGGCACCGCCGCCCCCAGGAGGAACCATGCCCCGCACCGCCCTCCGCATCTGCCCCCTGTGCGAGGCCACCTGCGGCCTGACCCTCACCATCGAGGGCACCCGCGTCACCGGAGCCCGCGGTGACCGCGACGACGTGTTCAGCAAGGGGTTCATCTGCCCGAAGGGCGCCTCCTTCGGCGCCGTCGACGGTGACCCCGACCGGCTGCGCACCCCACTGGTCCGCAGGGACGGCGAGCTGCGTGAGGCGACCTGGGCGGAGGCCTTCGACGCGGTGGCCGCCGGGGTGCGGGGTGTCGTCGAGCGGTACGGCCCGGACTCCGTCGGTGTGGTCCTCGGCAACCCCAACGTGCACACCGTGGCCGGCGGCCTCTACCCGCAGGTCCTCGTCGGCGCCCTCGGTACCCGCAGCGTCTTCACCGCGTCCACGGTCGACCAGATGCCCAAGCACGTCTCCAGCGGACTGCTCTTCGGCGACGCCAACGCGATACCGGTGCCCGACCTGGACCACACCGACCACCTCCTCCTCATCGGCGCCAACCCCCTGGAGTCCAACGGCAGTCTGTGCACCGCCCCCGACTTCCCCGGCAAGCTCAAGGCCCTCAAGGCCCGCGGCGGCACCCTCACCGTCATCGACCCGCGCCGCACCCGTACCGCCAGGCTCGCCGACCGGCACATCGCCATCCGGCCCGGCGCCGACGCCCTGTTGCTCGCCGCGATGGCCCAGGTCCTCTTCGAGGAGGGCCTGGTGGACCTGGGCCGCCTCGCCCCGCACATCGACGGACTCGACGAACTCCGCGCCGAGCTCGGTGACCTCACGCCGGACGCGGTCGCCGACGCCTGTGACGTGGACGCCGGGACGATCCGCGCCCTCGCGCGTGAACTCTCCGCCGCGCCGACGGCCGCCGTATACGGCCGCATCGGCAGCTGCACCGTCCCGCACGGCACCCTCGCCAGCTGGCTCGTCGACGTCCTCAACATCCTCACCGGCAACCTCGACCGGCCCGGCGGCGCGCTCTTCCCGCAGGCCGCCACCGACCGGACCCTGCGCCCTGCCGGACCCGGCCGGGGCTTCGCGCTCGGGCGCTGGCACTCCCGGGTGAGCCGGTACCCGGAGGCCAAGGGCGAGTTGCCGCTCTCCGCGCTCGCCGAGGAGATCGACACCGCCACGGCGGAGGGCGAGCCGATCCGGGCGCTCATCGCCGTCGCCACCAACCCGGTGCTCTCCGCGCCCGACGGCGACCGCCTCGACAAGGCCCTGGGCTCCCTCGACTTCATGGTCAGCGTCGACCCCTACCTCAACGAGACCGCACGCCACGCCGACGTCGTGCTGCCCCCGCCGCCGCCCTCGCAGAGCCCGCACCACGACTTCGCCTTCAACACCCTCGCCGTACGCAACCAGGTCCGCTACTCCCGCCCCGCCGTCCCGCTGGAACCCGGCAGGATGGCGGAGACCGAGATCCTGGCCCGCCTGGTCCTCGCGGCCGGCGGCATGCACGGCGCCGAACCGTCCGCCGTGGACGACATGGTCATCGGCCAGACCCTGGGCAAGGCGGTCAGGGAGACCCACTCGCCCGTGCACGGCCGGGACCCGCAGGAACTCGCCGGCCGGCTCACCGGGGACACCGGTGCCGAGCGCCGGCTCGACCTGATGCTGCGCCTCGGCCCCTACGGCGACGGCTTCGGCGTACGGCCCGACGGCCTCACTCTGGAGCAGCTGCTGGCCCACCCGCACGGCATCGACCTCGGGCCCCTCGCATCCCGCCTCCCGCAGCCGCTGAAGACCAGGAGCGGCAAGGTCGAACTGCTGCCGCGGCCGATCGCCGACGACCTGCCCCGGCTGCGTGCGGCCCTCGCCGGCCGCCCCGCCGGTCTGGTCCTCGTCGGCCGCCGCCACCTGCGCTCCAACAACAGCTGGATGCACAACGTGCCCGCCCTCACGGGCGGCACCAACCGCTGCACCCTGCACATCCACCCCGAGGACGCCGAACGGCTCGGCGTGCGCGACGGTGCCGACGTACGCGTCAAGGGCGCCGGCGGCGAGGTGGTCACCCCCGCCGAGGTCACCGACGGCGTCCGGCCCGGTGTCGTCAGCCTCCCGCACGGCTGGGGCCACAACCGCCCCGGCACCCGGCTCAGCCACGCCGCCACCGCCCCCGGCGTCAACGTCAACCAGCTCCTCGACGGCAGCCTGCTCGACCCGCTGTCCGGCAACGCCGTCCTCAACGGCATCCCCATCGAGGTGACCGCAACCTCGTGACCTGGACTTTCGCGCTTATTGCTCGCGTGTCAACGTCTTGTTAACGACGTTTGACGCGACCTAACGTCGTCGCACCGCCGGCCCTGGTGGGAGTTCAAGGGCGAACGTTAGGTATCCACTCATGCTGACCATCCTCGGCTTCGCCATGATCGCGACCTTCCTGGTCCTGATCATGCTGAAGAAGATGTCGCCGATCGCGGCGCTCGTGCTGATTCCCGCGCTGTTCTGCGTGGTCGTCGGCAAGGGCGCCCACCTCGGCGACTACGTCATCGACGGCGTCACCAGCCTCGCGCCCACCGCGGCGATGCTCATGTTCGCGATCGTCTACTTCGGTGTGATGATCGACGTCGGCCTCTTCGACCCGGTCGTCAAGGGGATCCTGAGGTTCTGCAAGGCCGACCCGCTGCGGATCGTCGTCGGTACGGCCGTACTCGCCGCGATCGTCTCGCTCGACGGCGACGGCTCCACCACCTTCATGATCACCGTCTCGGCGATGTACCCGCTGTACAAGCGCCTGAAGATGAGCCTGGTCGTGATGACCGGTGTCGCCGCGATGGCCAACGGCGTGATGAACACCCTGCCCTGGGGCGGACCCACCGCCCGCGCCGCGACCGCGCTCAAGCTGGACGCGAGCGACATCTTCGTGCCGATGATCCCGGCGCTGGCCATGGGCCTGCTGTTCGTCTTCGCCCTCGCCTACGTCCTCGGCCGCCGCGAGCGCAAGCGGCTCGGCATGCTGACCCTGGACGAGGCGCTGGTGGAGGAGCCCCGCACGGAGACCGTTCTGGTCGGTGCCGGTGCCGGTGCCGGTGCCGGTGCCGGTGCGGCTGCCGGTGTCGGCACCGGCAAGAGCGCCCGGAGCGCCGGTGGCTCCGGTGCCGACGCGGACGCGCCCGGCGAGCCGGAGGGCGACGGCTTCCAGGGCCTCGACCCGCACCGCGAGACCCTGCGCCCCAAGCTGTACTGGTTCAACGCGCTGCTCACGGTCGTCCTGCTCACCGCCATGATCATGGAGTGGCTGCCGATCCCGGTGCTGTTCCTGCTCGGCGCGGCCCTGGCGCTCACCGTCAACTTCCCCCAGATGCCGGCCCAGAGGGCCCGGATCGCCGCGCACGCCGAGAACGTCCTCAACGTCTCCGGCATGGTCTTCGCCGCCGCCGTCTTCACCGGCGTCCTCCAGGGCACCGGCATGGTCGACCACATGGCCGAGTGGCTGGTCGGCAACATCCCCGACGGCATGGGCCCGCACATGGCCCTCGTCACCGGCGTGCTGAGCATTCCGCTCACGTACTTCATGTCGAACGACGGTTTCTACTTCGGCATCCTCCCGGTGCTCGCCGAGGCCGGCCAGGCCCACGGCGTCTCCGCCGTGGAGATCGCCCGCGCCTCGATCGTCGGCCAGCCGCTGCACATGTCCAGCCCGCTGGTCCCCGCCGTCTACGTCCTGGTCGGCATGGCCAAGGTCGAGTTCGGCGACCACACGCGGTTCGTCGTGAAGTGGGCCGCGGTGACATCGCTGGTGGTGCTCGGGGCAGGAATCCTGTTCGGGACTATGTGACATAGCACTCGGGAGTATGTGACATACCACTGGGAGGTTTCACCATGGCGCCCGGCAGGAACCGCCGCTGGCTGCTCCGTCTCGTCATCGCCTTCGGCTTCGCCCAGGGGGCGGTGTCGATGGCCCGGCCCGCCGTCTCCTACCGGGCGCTCGCCCTCGGCGCCGACGAACGGGCCATCGGCGTCATCGCGGGTGTCTACGCCCTGCTCCCGCTCTTCGTCGCCGTACCGCTCGGCCGCCGCACCGACCACGGCCGCTGCGCCCCCCTGCTGCCCGTCGGCGTCGTACTGATATCCGGCGGCTGCGCGCTCAGCGGACTCGCCGGCTCCCTCTGGACGATGGCCCTGTGGAGCGGGGTGATGGGCCTGGGCCACCTCTGCTTCGTGATCGGCGCGCAGTCCCTGGTGGCCCGCCAGTCGGCCCCGCACGAACAGGACCGCAACTTCGGCCACTTCACCATCGGGGCGTCGCTCGGCCAGCTGATCGGGCCGATCGCGGCCGGCGCGCTGATCGGCGGCCACGACATGGCGGGCAGCAGCGCGCTGGCCCTGGTGGCGGCGGGCGCGGGAGGGGCCGTCGCGCTCACGTCGTTGTGGCGCATCGAGGACCGTACGACGGTCATGTCCCGTACGGCGGGCGGGGACCGGGTGCCGGTGGGCCGCATCCTCCGCGCCCGGGGCGTCCCGGCCGGCATGCTGATCAGCCTCTCGGTGCTGTCCGCGACCGACATCCTGACCGCGTACCTTCCGGTGGTCGGCGAGCACCGGGGCATCTCCCCGGCCGTGATCGGCGTGCTGCTCAGTGTGCGGGCGGGGGCGACGATCGCCTGCCGGCTGGTGCTCACCCCGTTGCTGCGGCTGCTGGGGCGGCCGGTGCTGCTGACCGTCACCTGCTTCGTGGCGGCGCTGCTGTGTGCGGGGATCGCGCTGCCCGTGCCGGTGTGGGCGCTGGGTGTGATGCTGGCCGTCCTCGGCTTCTGTCTGGGGGTGGGGCAGCCGCTGTCCATGACGACGGTGGTGCAGGCGGCGCCGGACGGGGCGCGGTCGACCGCGCTGGCGCTGCGGTTGACCGGGAACCGGCTGGGGCAGGTGGCCGCGCCGGCCGCGGCGGGGCTGGTGGCCGGGGTGGCGGGCGTTGCGGCGCCGTTCGTGATGCTGGGGGCGTTGCTGCTGGTGTCCTCGGGGGTTGCTCTGCGGTCGCCGGAGCGGACGGAGGGGGCGCCCGGCGGGGTGGGGGCGGATGCGTCGTTGCGGCCGCCGCGTCGTGGTGGCTGGTCGCGCAGTTCCCCGCGCCCCTAGGGAGTTGCCGTGCCGCTCACTGAACGGATCCGCCCGTCCCCGGCGCGGTGCCGGACCTGGACGGGTGAAAACGGCCGGGAAAGCCGGACCGGGACCAGTCCAAGCCCCTAGGAAGGGGGCATGCACACTCATTCCCTCCGTAACCGGTCGGCCCTCGCGGTGGCCGGGATCCTGCTCGCCGGTGCTCCGACCGCGTACGCGGCGCTGGCGGACGGCCATTCCGCCGCCGTGCCGGCGCGCGGCAAGCCGTACATCGAGACCCGGCTGCTCTTCGGCACCGCCCGCCCGGACGGCGGACCCGCCGTCACCGACCGGCAGTTCACGGCCTTCGTCGACAAGGAGGTCACCCCGGACTTCCCCGACGGGCTCACCGTGCAGAACGGGCGCGGGCAGTGGCGGGACGCGCACGGGACGATCGAGAAGGAGCGGTCGTACGAGCTGATCCTGCTCTATCCGGAGTCGGCGGCGAAGGGCAGTGACCGGAAGATCGAGGAGATCCGGCGGGCCTACGAGAAGGCCTTCGCGCAGGAGAGCGTGGGCAGGGTGGACGAACACGCCCAGGTCGACTTCTGAGGGTGCCCCAGTGACGTGTCCCAGGGCATGTCTGGCGCGCTAAAACTATCGCCGCTAGTTTGTGACTCGGACGACACAGCCCCGCCGGGAGGAAGCAGCATGAAGGCACACGACGGCCTGTACATCGACGGCGCCTGGCGCGCCGCCGAGAGCCGGGACGTGATCGAGGTCGTGAACCCGGTCGACGAGCAGGTCGTCGGCCGGGTCCCGGCGGGCGGGGCGCTGGACGTGGACACCGCCGTACGCGCCGCCCGTGCCGCCCTCCCGGCCTGGGCCGCCACCCCGCCCGCCGAGCGGGCCGCCCGGCTCGCCGCCCTGCGCGATGTGCTCGCGGCCCGGAAGGACGAGATCGCCGAGACGGTCACCGCCGAGCTCGGCTCCCCGCTCCAGTTCTCCCGGACGGTCCATGCGAGCGTGCCGATCGCGGTCGTGGACTCGTACGCGGAACTGGCGGCCACCCACCCCTTCGAGGAGAAGGTCGGCAATTCCACCGTCCACCAGGAGCCGGTGGGCGTGGTCGGCGCGATCACGCCCTGGAACTACCCGCTGCACCAGATCGTCGCCAAGGCCGCCCCGGCGCTCGCCGCCGGCTGCACGGTCGTGCTGAAGCCCGCCGAGAACACCCCGCTCACCGCCCAGCTGTTCGCGGAGGCGGTGGACGAAGCGGGCTTCCCCGCCGGTGTGTTCAACCTGGTCACCGGTCTCGGTCCGATCGCCGGACAGGCCCTCGCCGAGCACCCGGGCGTCGACCTGGTCTCCTTCACCGGCTCCACGGCCGTCGGCAGGCAGATCGGCGCGGTGGCCGGCGCGGCCGTGAAGAAGGTCGCACTCGAACTGGGCGGCAAGTCCGCGAACGTCATCCTCCCGAGCGCCGACCTCGCCAGGGCCGTCAACGTCGGTGTGGCCAACGTGATGTCCAACTCCGGCCAGACGTGCAGCGCCTGGACCCGGATGCTGGTGCACGCCGACCAGTACGAGGAGGCGGTGGAGCTGGCGGCCACGGCGGCCGCCAAGTACGGCGAGCGGATCGGGCCGGTCGTCAGCGCCAGGCAGCAGGCCAGGGTGCGCGGTTACATCGAGAAGGGCATCGCGGAGGGCGCGCGGCTGGTCGCCGGCGGTCCTGAATCCCCACGTGAAGAGGGCTACTTCGTCAGCCCGACGGTCTTCGCCGACGTGACCCCCGAGATGACGATCGCCCAGGAGGAGATCTTCGGCCCGGTCCTGTCGATCCTGCGCTACGAGGACGAGGACGACGCCCTGCGCATCGCCAACGGCACGGTCTACGGGCTCGCGGGCGCCGTCTGGGCCGGGGACGAGGCGGAGGCGGTGGCCTTCGCCCGGCGCATGGAGACCGGCCAGGTCGACATCAACGGCGGCCGGTTCAACCCCCGTGCCCCGTTCGGCGGTTACAAGCAGTCGGGCGTCGGGCGAGAGCTCGGCGCGCACGGCCTCGCCGAGTACCTCCAGACCAAGTCCCTGCAGTTCTGAGGAGGTTGCTCCGATGACTCGTACGGTCCGAGCCGCCGTGCTGCCCGCCGTGGGCGCCCCGCTGGCGGTCACCGAGATCGAGCTGCCGGACCCCGGCCCCGGCCAGGTCCGGGTCCGGCTCGCCGCCGCCGGCGTCTGCCACTCCGACCTCTCCCTGTCCGACGGCACCATGCGGGTGCCGGTCCCGGCGGTCCTCGGCCACGAGGGCGCGGGCACCGTGGCGGCCGTGGGGGAGGGGGTCACCCGGCTGTCGCCCGGCGACCCGGTCGTCCTCAACTGGGCGCCCTCCTGCGGAAGCTGCCATGCCTGCACGCTCGGCGAGGTCTGGCTGTGCGCCAACGCGCTGAACGGCTCCGCCGACGTCTACGCCCGTACGGCGGACGGCACCGACCTGCACCCCGGCCTGAACGTGGCCGCCTTCGCCGAGGAGACGGTGGTCGCCGAGTCCTGCGTCCTCCCGCTCCCCGCGGACATCCCGCTCACCGACGCGGCCCTTCTCGGCTGCGCGGTCCTCACCGGGTACGGCGCCGTCCACCACTCGGCGCGGGTCCGCAGGGGCGAGACGGTGGCGGTGTTCGGCGTCGGCGGAGTGGGCCTGGCCACCGTCCAGGCGGCCCGGATCGCGGGCGCGTCCAGGATCATCGCGGTGGACGTCTCGGCGGAGAAGGAAGGCCTCGCGCGCGCCGCCGGCGCCACGGACTACGTCGTCGCCTCCGACACCACGCCCCGCGAGATCCGCGCCCTCACCGGCAAGCAGGGCGTCGACGTCGCCGTGGAGTGCGTGGGCCGCGCGGTCAGCATCCGCGCGGCCTGGGAGTCCACCCGCCGGGGCGGCCGTACGACGGTGGTCGGCATCGGCGCCAGGACCGAACAGGTCACCTTCAACGCCCTGGAGCTCTTCCACTGGGGCCGCACCCTCTCCGGCTGCGTCTACGGCAACTCGGACCCGGCCCGTGACCTGCCGTTGCTCGCCGAACACGTCCGGGCGGGCCGGCTGGACCTGACCGCACTGGTGACCGAGCGGATCGCGCTGGAGGACATCCCGGTCGCCTTCGAGAACATGCTCGCGGGGAAGGGCGGCCGGGCGCTCGTGGTGTTCTGACCGGCCGTCACGGCACCTGTTCGGAGCGGGGCTCCCCGGCCGTGGTCACGGTCCGGGGAGCGCGCGTCCGTGCCCGGGACCGGGACACGGCCACACCGGCCAGGCACAGCACCCCGCCCGCCAGGGTGACCGGCCCGGGGACCTCGCCGAGGGCCAGCCATGACATCAGCACCACCAGCGCCGGGACGGCGTACGTCGTCGCGCCCATCCGGCTCGCGGTGGTGCGGGCCAGGGCGTATGCCCAGGTCGTGAAGGCGAGCGCGGTCGGGAAGATGCCGAGGTACACCATGTTGAGGGTGGCGGACAGGGGCGCGTCGGCGGCCTGGTGCACCAGCTGCCCGGTGAACGGCAGACAGGCGACGGCGCCGACGAGGCACCCGTACGTCGTGGCCTGGAGCGCGCTCGCCCGGGCCAGCGCGGGTTTCTGGGAGACCACACCGGCGGCGTAGGCAACCGCCGCGAGCAGGCACAGCACCACACCCAGCACCGAGGAGCCGCCCCCGCCGGCCATCGACAGCCCCACGGTCACGGCGCCCGCGAACGACACCGCCATCCCCGCGAGCAGCCGGGGCGGCATGGGATCCCCGAGCAGCCGGGATCCGAGCAGGGCGATCAGCAGGGGGCCGACGTTCACCACGAGGGCCGCCGTCCCCGCGTCCACCTGCTGCTCGCCCCAGTTGAGGGCGACCATGTAGAAGCCGAACCACAGCACGCCGGATATCGCGATGCCGCGCCAGGCCGGCCTGGGCGGCGGCGGTACCCGCCGCACCGCACAGATGAGCCCGAGCGCGAGTGCCCCGGCCGACATCCGCCCGAGCGCGAGCGCCCCCGGAGAGTAGGCCGCCCCGGCACTGCGGATCGACACGAAGGCGGAGGCCCAGAGCACGACGGTGACACAGGCGGCAACGGTCGGGAGAAGGTGCGGTCGGGCCGGGACGGCTTGGTTCGTCATACCGCCGAGGGTAGGGACCGGAGCCGGCCGGACGCTGGCGGATTTCGGACGGGTGGTCGAGGAGGGGTCCGTCGAGCGGCGGTTGCTACCGGGAACGGCTCTCGACGAGCCGGGTGAGGCTGTCCAGGACGCGCTCCAGTCCGAAGCCGAAGGCGTATTCGGGGTTGTACACACCCTGGTGAGCCTCGCCCGCGGCCCGTCCGACCCGGGCCGCGAGGGGGAACCGGACGGGATCGAAGACCCTGGCCAGAAGGGGTGCGTTGGCGGCCCACCACTGCTCGTCGGACATGGCGCTGTCGCGGGCGGCGGCCTGGTTGTCGAGGTCGGCGCGCGCCACGGACTGGACGAAGCCGAGCAGGAAGGTGAGGGCCGCGTCCATCTCGACGTCGTCGAGCCCGAGGCCGTCGAACGCGGCCAGTTCGTGTTCGTACTTGGTCATGAGCCCGGGGCCGAGCGGCGGGCGGGTGGTGGGCAGGGTCGCCACCCAGGGGTGGCGCCTGTACAGGTCACGGTTCTCGCGCGCGACGGCCTGCACCCTCGTACCCCAGGGGGCGTCGGTGTGATCGGTGCGCGGCATCTGGAGGTAGGCGGTGTCCAGCATGAGGTCGAGCAGCTCGGCCTTGCCCGGGACGTAGGTGTAGATCGTCATCGGCGTGACGCCCAGCCGCTGGGCGACGCTGCGCATGGTCAGGGTGTCCAGCCCACCGGAGTCGGCCAGTTCGATGGCGGCCTGGACGACGGCGTCGACCGTCAACCCCTGTTTGGGGCCGCGCCGGGGGCCGCCCTTTCCGGGCTCGCGCCACAGCAGTTCCAGTGTGCGAGCGGGGTCGTCCGCACCGCTTCGTTCCTTGGCCATGCGCCCCATCTTTTCCGCGGAGGATCTCTGCCGCCACCTCACACTCTGTACGATGTATAAAATACAACGTACAGAGATAGTGCTCAGGAGGAACCATGGAGATCACTTCCACCGCCGTCTGCCTGACCGTCGACGATGTCCCCGCCTCCGCCGCGTTCCTGACCCGGCACTTCGGGTTCCAGGAGGCCATGGCTGCCGACGGCTTCGCCTCCCTGGTGCGCGAGGACACCGTCCAGGTGATCTTCCTGCGGCGCGGCATCGAGGTTCTGCCCGAGGGGGTGCGGGAGCGGCGTGCCGCGGGCGTGATCACCGCGTTCACCGTGGCCGACCTGGACGCCGAACACGAGCGGCTGCGGAGCGAGGGTGTCCCCATCACCATGCCGCTGCGCGAAGAGCCGTGGGGTGAGCGCCTTTTCCAGGTCACCGACCCCAACGGCGTGATCCTCCAGCTCGTCGGCTGGGCCGCCCCCGGCGACCGGTGAGCCGGAAGCCGTTCTCAGGCGGTCGTCTCCGTCACCCGCGCGAACTGCTCGGCCAGTCCGTCCAGCAGCGCCCGCAGCCCCGTCTCGAAGGCCCGCTCGTCCACCTTCTCCTGTTGTTCCGCGAGCAGGTGGGCCTGGCCCAGATGCGGATAGTCGGCCGGGTCGTACGCGCTCGCGTCGTCCACGAAGCCCCCGGCGAACGACCCGAGCGCCGACCCCATGATGAAGTACCGCATCAGCGCTCCGATCGACGTCGCCTGCGCCGGCGGCCACCCCGCGTCCACCATCGCGCCGTAGACCGCGTCGGCGAGCCGGAGTCCGGCCGGGCGGCGGCCGGGGCCCCGGGCGAGGACCGGGACGATGTTCGGGTGGTCCCGCAGCGCCCTCCGGTACGACACCGCCCAGTCGTGCAGCGCGGTCCGCCAGTCCCGGTCGTGGCCGTTCTCGAACATCGACAGGTCGACCTGCGCGCTGACCGAGTCCGCGACCGCCTCCAGGATCTCGTCCTTGGTGCGGAAGTGGTTGTAGAGGGAGGGCCCGCTCACCCCCAGCTCGGCCGCGAGCCGACGCGTGGAGACGGCCGCCAGTCCCTCCGCGTCCACGAGTTCCCGTGCCGCCAGGACGATCCGGTCGGTGCTGAGGAGGGGCTTGCGCGGTCGGGCCATGGCGCACATAGTAGGGCTGCAGGAATAAACTAGCAGTGCTAATTTAAAGGGTGATCGCATGGTGAACCTGGGGCTCAGCGAGGAGCAGACAGCCGTACGGCAGCTCGCCCGGGACTTCGTCGAACGCGAGATCACCCCGAGCGTGATCGCCTGGGACCGCGCCGAGGAGGTCGACCGGGGGATCGTGAAGAAGCTCGGCGAGGTCGGCTTCCTGGGGCTGACCATCGACGAGGAGTACGGCGGCTCGGGCGGCGACCATCTCGCGTACTGCCTGGTGACGGAGGAACTGGGCCGCGGGGACTCCTCGGTCCGCGGGATCGTGTCCGTCTCCCTCGGTCTGGTGGCCAAGTCGATCGCGGCCTGGGGGAGCGAGGAGCAGAAGCGGCGCTGGCTGCCGGGGCTCACCTCCGGCGGGTACGTCGGCTGCTTCGGCCTCACCGAACCCGGCACCGGCTCCGACGCGGGCAACCTCACCACCCGAGCCGTTCGCGAAGGCGACGACTATGTCGTCAACGGCACCAAGATGTTCATCACCAACGGCACCTGGGCCGACGTCGTCCTCCTCTTCGCCCGCTCCACCGACGCCCCCGGCCACAAGGGCGTCTCCGCCTTCCTCGTGCCGGCCGACACCCCCGGCCTCACCCGCCGTCCCCTGCACGGCAAGCTCGGCCTGCGCGGCCAGGCCACCGCCGAACTCGTCCTGGAGGACGTCCGGGTACCCGCCTCCGCGATGCTCGGCCCGGAGGGCAAGGGCTTCTCGGTCGCCATGTCGGCGCTCGCCAAGGGGCGGATGTCGGTCGCCGCCGGCTGTGTCGGGATAGCTCAGGCCGCACTGGACGCGGCCGTGAGGTACGCCGGGGAGCGCGAGCAGTTCGGCACGCCGATCGCCGGGCACCAGCTCGTCCAGGAGCTGATCAGCGACATCGCCGTCGACGTGGACGCGGCCCGGCTGCTGACCTGGCGGGTCGCCGACCTGATCGACCGGGGGCTGCCGTTCGCCACCGAGTCCTCCAAGGCCAAGCTCTTCGCCTCCGAGGCCGCCGTGCGCGCCGCCAACAACGCCCTCCAGGTCTTCGGCGGCTACGGCTACATCGACGAGTACCCGGCCGGCAAACTCCTGCGCGACGCCCGCGTGATGACCCTCTACGAGGGCACCAGCCAGATTCAGAAGCTGCTCATCGGGCGGGCGCTGACGGGCGTCTCGGCGTTCTGAGTACGTCCCTGAGTATCCCGACGGATGTGGCGCGGGCCACGTCCGGCGATGCTCGATCCATGAGTGACACACCAGTCAGACAGCAGAACACGGCCGCCTTCTACGGGCAGGCCGTCGCCTCCTTCGGCCTCGCCATCACGGCCACCGCCATCGGCATCTTCCGGCTGCACGCCGACGCCTGGGTGCGCGGCTTCCTCGGCATCGCCGTGCTCTACCTCGTCACCTCCGCCTTCACGCTCGCGAAGGTCATCCGCGACCGCCAGGAGGCCGGGCAGATCGTCAGCCGGGTCGACCAGGCCAGGCTGGAGAAGCTGCTCGCCGAACACGACCCCTTCGAAAAGCTCTGACCCGCGGGAAAAGCTCTGAGCGGGCACACTAAGCGCTCGCTCAGCTTCGGCGGTATGGTGGAGCTCCGGTATCGAGAGGGGCGAGCAAGCGATGAGTACGGCGGAGGAGACGACCGGCGGCGAGGTCGAGCCGTGGGAAGAGGTCACCCCTGACGCGGCCCGGCGACTGCTGGTCGCCGCCGTGGAGGCCTTCGCCGAGCGCGGCTACCACGCCACCACCACCCGCGACATCGCGGGCCGCGCCGGTATGAGCCCCGCCGCGCTCTACATCCACTACAAGACCAAGGAGGAGCTGCTCCACCGGATCAGCCGCATCGGCCACGACAAGGCCCTGGAGATCCTCCAGACGGCCGCCCGGCGCGAGGGCACCGCCACCGAGCGGCTCGCCGACGCCGTCAGCTCCTTCGTCCGCTGGCACGCCGGGCGGCGCACCACCGCGCGGGTCGTGCAGTACGAGCTCGACGCCCTCGGCCCCGACGCCCGCGCCGAGATCCTCGACCTGCGCCGCCAGGTCGACGCCGAGGTGCGCGGGATCATCCAGGAGGGCGTCGCGGCCGGCGAGTTCGACGTCATCGACGTGCACGGCACCACCCTCGCGGTGCTGTCGCTGTCCATCGACGTCGCCCGCTGGTTCAACGTCAACGGCCCCCGGACCCCGGAGGAGGTCGGCGCGCTCTACGCCGACCTCGTGCTGCGGATGGTCGGGGCCAAGTAGCCGCGGAGCCGCTCAGAGGTAGTACCGGGACACCGACTCCGCGACGCAGACCGGCTTGTCGCCGCCTTCGCGCTCCACGCTGAAGCCGACGGTCACCTGGACGCCGCCCGTGACGTCCTCCACGCCGGTGATCGTCGCGGTGGCGCGCAGCCGCGAGCCGACCGGGACGGGGGAGGGGAAGCGGACCTTGTTGGTGCCGTAGTTCACACCCATCTTCACGCCCTCGACCTTGATCAGCTGGGGGCCGAAGAGCGGGAGCAGCGACAGGGTGAGGTAGCCGTGCGCGATGGTCGTGCCGAACGGGCCGGCGGCCGCCTTCTCCGGGTCGACGTGGATCCACTGGTGGTCGCCGGTCGCGTCCGCGAACAGATCGATCCGCTTCTGGTCGACCTCCAGCCAGTCGGTGTAGCCCAGCTGCTCGCCCACGGCCGCCTTCAGCTCGTCGGGGGAGGTGAAGATCCTCGGTTCTGCCATGTTGCCGGCCCTCTCGCAGTCACGGGTCACGCGTGCATTGTCTAAGCAACTGCTTAGCATGGTCGGGTACGGGCCCCCTGTCAACGGACCGCGACCGGCGCCGGTGGGTAGTCTCTGCGGGGTGCCGCAGATTCCCGAGAAGATCCAAGAGCTGAGCGTGGGCCAGTTGTCCGCGCGCAGCGGCGCCGCCGTCTCCGCACTGCACTTCTACGAGTCCAAGGGCCTCATCAGCAGTCGGCGGACCTCCGGCAACCAGCGCCGCTACACCCGCGACACGCTCCGCCGCGTCGCCTTCGTCCGGGCGGCACAGCGGGTCGGCATCCCCCTCGCGACGATCCGCGAAGCCCTCTCGGAACTCCCCGAGGAGCGCACGCCGACCCGGGAGGACTGGGCCCGCCTCTCGGAGGCGTGGCGCACGGAACTGGACGAACGCATCAGGCACCTCAACCGTCTGCGCGATCACCTGACGGACTGCATCGGCTGCGGGTGCCTGTCCTTGAGCAGCTGCGTGCTGTCCAACCCGGACGACGCGTTCGGCGAACGCCGCGCCGGCTCACGTCTGATGCCGGAGAGGACCGGCGAGGGACGGTGAAGTGTTCTGCGTGGGCGGTGCGACCCCCGTACGCCCCGCCCACGCAGAAGACCGCGAGGGCCGGTCAGTAGGAGCCGGTGGAGCCGCTCCAGGTCCGCGCACCGCCGTCGTAGAAGCCCTTCGCGTACGACTTCACGTCGATGTCGTTGACCATCTTGGTGTAGCAGCCCGTGGAGCCGTTCGGCACGGCGCAGGTGTACTCCTTGCCGTCGCTGGTCCGGTGGACGGTGACCCACGGGACCGACTGGTCCTGCGGGACGTAGGTGGCATGCGAGATCCGTGCCCAGGCCGCGCGGCAGCTGGGGCTGTAGCGCAGTTCCACGTACGCCGCGCCGAGCCAGACGGCGCCGTTCGAAGGCGTGATGGCGTCGCTCTGGCAGTAGGTGGCGGGGTCCTTGCCCTCGCAGCCGGAGCCGTAGCAGCCGGCGGCGTTCGCGGGAGCGGCGATCGCGGTACCCGCCGCGGCCAGGGCCAGGACGGTCAGCGACGCGGCCCAGTTGCGAACCTTCATTGTCTTGCTCCTCATCAATGTCCCTGCCGCGTAAGGCAGTTGACCCGGTCGTCCCCCTGACGACCGGTGATGTGAGGATTTAGGATCCGTCTTGCGAAAACCTTGTGACGGAGGTCCGTTGAAGCTCCTTCTGCTCGGTCCGCTGGAACTGCGTGTCGCGGGGGCCGGGATGGACCTGGGGCAGCCGCGCAGGCAGGCGGTGCTCGCCGCGCTCGCCGCCGACGCCGGGCGGCCTGTCACCCTGGAGACACTGGTCGGCCGGCTCTGGGACGGCGATCCGCCGGACGCCGCGCGCTCCGTCGTCTACTCCCACATCAGCCGCCTGCGGCGGCTCCTGGACGAGGCCGCGGCCAGGGAGAGCGGCGCGGCGGCGGTGCGGCCGTCGATCCGCCTCGGCAAGATCTCCGGCGGATACCTGCTGGAGGCGGACGAGGACGCCGTCGACCTGGCACGGTTCCGCTCCCTCGTCGCGCGCGGGCGCGAGCCGCTGTCCCCCGACACGGAGCGCGCCGGCTTCCTGGAGGAGGCGCTGCGGCTGTGGCGGGGCACTCCGCTGCCCGGACTGTCCGGCGCCTGGGCCGAACGGATGCGCACGGCCTGGAGCCAGGAGCGGATCGAGGCGGCGCTGGCCTGGGCGCAGACCTGTCTGCGGCAGGGCAGCCCGGAGCGGGTGCCCGAGCTGCTGCGGCCCCTGCTGGCCGACCACCCCCTGTCCGAGCAACTCGCCGTGGCCCTGATGCGCTCGCTCGCCGCCGTCGGCTCGACCACGGACGCGCTGCACGTCTACACCGGTATCCGCCGGCAGCTGGCCGACGAGCTGGACCTGCCGCCCGGTCCCGAACTGCGGTCGGCGTACGAGGAGGTGTCGAGCGGAGCCGCCGTACGGGAACGGCCGGCCCCGCAGCTGCCCGCGGCTCCAGTTCCGGCCCAACTGCCCATGGACATACGGCCCTTCACGGGACGTGACGCGCAACTCGCCGACCTGACCCGGGCCCTGATCCCCGGCGTCGGCACGAACGGGGCCGCCGCGGCGGTCGTGTCCGCCGTCTCCGGCACCGCGGGCATCGGCAAGACGGCGCTCGCCGTGCACTGGGCGCACCGGTCGCGGGACGCCTTCCCCGACGGGCAGCTGTACGTCGACCTCAGGGGCTACGACCCGCAGAGACCGGTGTCCGCGGCCCAGGCGCTGACCGGTTTTCTCACCGCCCTCGGCGTGCCCCGGCAGGAGATCCCGCTGCGTCTGGAGGACCGGGCGGCGCGCTACCGGACGGCCCTCGACGGACGCCGGCTGCTGGTCGTCCTGGACAACGCCGCGTCCGCCGCCCAGGTCAGGCATCTGCTCCCGGGCAGCCCGGACTGCCGGACGCTGATCACCAGCCGGGACTCGCTGGGCGCGCTGGTCTCGGTCAACGGCGCCCACCGCGTGGTGCTCGACGCGCTCTCCCGCACCGACTCCCTCGCCCTGCTGCGGGCGTTGATCGGTGCGCGGATCGACGCGGAGCGCTCGGTCGCCGCCGATCTGGCGGACCAGTGTGCCCGGCTGCCGCTCGCCCTGCGGGTGGCCGCGGAGCTGGTGCTCTCCCGCCCCGCCGAGCCGCTCGCCCGTCTGGTGGCCGAACTCCACGACCACCAGCGCCGGCTGGACCTGCTGGACTCCGGCGACGACCCGCGGGCCGCCGTACGCGCCGTCTTCTCCTGGTCCTACGCCCGCCTCGCCGAACTGCCCGCCCGGCTCTTCAGGCTGCTCGGCCTGAACCCCGGTCCCGACACGGACGCCCACGCGGCCGCCGCACTGGCCGGCGAGTCCGTGGAAGCGGTACGGCGGGCGCTCGACCTGCTGGCCCGCGCCCACCTGCTGAACCGCACCGCCGCCGGCCGGTACGGCATGCACGACCTGCTGCGCGTGAACGCGGCGGAGCTGGCCGCCCGCCACGACCCGGCGGCGGACCGCGAGGCCGCCCTCGTCCGGCTGCTCGACCACTGCCTCGCCGCGTCCGCGGCCGCCATGGACGTCCTCTACCCGGCCGAACGCCACCTGCGCCCCGCCGTCGAGCGGCCCGGCACCGGACTGCCGCCGTTGCGGACCGCCGAGGAGGCCCGCGCCTGGCTCGCCGCCGCGCAGCCCACGCTGGTGGCGCTGTGCTCGCGCACCGAGGAGCCCGGTCCGTCCGGGCACACCGTGCGCATCGCCACCACACTGCACCGCCACTACGAGCGCTCCGGGCACTACACGGACGCCCTGACCGTCCACACCTACGCGCTGCGGGCCGCACGGTCGGTGGGGGACGCGCGAGGCGAGGCCGATGTCCTGGTCTGCCTCGGCGCCGTGCACCGCAGGCTCGGCGACTACGACAGCGCGCAACAGCTCCACGACACCGCTCTCGCGCTGTGCCGCCGGATCGGCTACGCGGCGGGCGAGGCCCGGCACCTCACCAACGTGGGGGTCCTGCACGAACTGCGCGGACGCTACCGGGAGGCCGCCGAGCAGCACGAGCGAGCGGTCGCGCTGTTCCGCTCGGTCGGCGACGCGCCCGGCGAGGCGGACGTGCTCAACAACCTCGGTATCGTGCTGGAACTGCTGGAGGACTTCGAGGCGTCGGTCGAACGCTACGAGCGGGCCCTGGAGCTGTACCGGGCCGTGCACCACTCCCTCGGCGAGGCAAGCGCCCTCGGCAACCTCGGCATCCTGGTGGCACGGCTGGGCGACCACGCCGCGGCGGCCCGGCACTTCGAGCGTGCCCTGACGCTGTTCCGGCGGCTGGCGAACGCGGCGGGCACGGGGCACGCCCTGTCCAACCTCGGCAACGCGCTCAGCGGTCTGGGCCGCCACGAGGAGGCAGCCGGGCACCAGCGCGAGGCCCTCGACCTGTTCCGCCGGATCGGAGAGCGCTATGGCGAGACCGGCGCGCTCAACGGCCTCGGCGAGGCCCTGCACGGGCTCGGGCGGGCCGCCGAGGCGCTGGCGGCCCACGCGGAGGCGCTGGAGGTCGCGCGTGAGATCGACGAACAGGAGGAACAGGCGCGGGCGCACGTGGGGGCGGCGGCGGTGCTGAGGGACGGCGAACCGGAAGAGGCCGACGCTCGTCTCCGCGAGGCCCTGGACCTCTACACGGCGCTGGGCTCGCCGCGGGCGGAGGAGGTGCGCGGGATGCTCGGGGAGCGCTGACCGTGGTCGTTCGGGTGCGGGTGGGTGGGGGCTGATCGCGCCCGCGCGGCGGAGCCGCAAATCAAATACAGCCTCGCGCCCCTAAAAGCATCAGCCGCGGGCAGTCGTGCCGCTGGGGCGGCACGGGTGGGCGCGGGCGGCACCCGGCAAGCGCCGGTGAGCGTCCCCACCCCCGCCCCGCCCCCACCCCGGGCGCCTACTCGAACTCGGTCCCCCCTTTTCGTGTCAGGTACGCCCCGCTCACCGCCTTCGCGATCGCCCGGCCCCCGGTCACCGCGCTGTACCGCTCCACCACCGGCCGGATCACCACGCCCTCGCGCAGGTGCAGCCCCCGCCCGGACACGGTCTCCCGTCCGCTCGCCACCTCCAGTACCCGGTCGATGTCGTACGGCCCCTCGAACAGCCGTGGTACGAGCGGCAGTTCGCCCTCCAGGAACTCCGCCGCGTCCAGCCACCGCACCGCCCCGTCGATCTCGGCCGACACGTCGAACGCGGCGTACCCGAGCGACTCCCGTCGTCCGTCGGCGCCGTACGTCAGGTCCTGGACCCCCGCCCCGTACACCTCCCCGAAGATCCCCACCCGGCGGGCGCCGAGCCGTTCGGCGAGGCGCCGGGCCACGTCGGCGACGCCGTGACCGCGTATCGCCCGCCAGTAGAGGTTGCGCGGATCCTCCGTCAGGGCCAGGGACTTCGCGCCGAAGCCCTTGGAGGACACGTACACCCGGTCCTCGCCGGCGACATACGTGAGCAGGCACGCCGAACCGTGCAGCTTCTCGGTGAGGACCACCGGTTCGCCGGGCTCGAAGATGCCGGGGTAGCGCTGGATGTTCTCGATGTCGACCCAGGGCAGCAGGTCGGGTGCCGACTCGACGTCCCCGTTCATCGTGGGCGGGACCGGCGGTACCCACTTGGTGATGCCGAGGGTCTCCGCGAAGTCGGTGCCCTCCGCCGCGGCCCGCGCCAGGTCGACGCCGGCCAGCGCCTTCGGACGGCACACGATCCCCTGTGACAGCTCTCCGCGCAGCCGCACCGCCCTGACCCGGTCCGCGGCGCTTCCCGCCAGCCGCCCGGTCAGTCCCAGTTCCTCGATCAGTCCGGCCGGCAGCACGGCCTGTTCGGGGATGTACAGGGCGGTCTCGCCGGTGCGGTACACGCCCTTGGCGACGACCGCGCGGTAGAGGCCCACCTGGGCCAGCTCCAGCGCGTCGGCGTTGGGGTGTTCGTGGACGGTCAGCACTTCGGCGGTGACGCGCAGCGTCGACATCGGTACTCCTCGCTCGGAGGGAACCCGCGGGGCTCCTCGGACGGGCTTCCTCAGTTGGGTTTCATCGGACCCAACTCTCCGGACGGGAAAGGGGTGGAACCAGCGGATTAGCCGCTGCTATGGCGTCGCGGGCCACTCCCAGCGGATGCCGAAGCGGCAGGGGCCGGCGGCGAGTGCCACCGCGTGCACCGAGCCCGCGGTGTCCAGGCGGAGCGGGTGGGCGCGCGGATGGGCGTCCAGCGCCGTGGTGCGGAAGGAGTAGCAGGCCGACGGCAGCGCCTCGGCGGCGAAGCGGACCTCCAGCAGGTGCTCGCGCATGGGCACGTGGATGGCGGTCTCCAGCCGCTGCGAGTACGGCCGGGGTTCGCGGTGTTCGAGGGTGTAGTCGACGATCACGGTCTCCCCGCGGGCCAGCGGGTGGTCGAACAGCATCTCCGCCGCCACCAGACCGTCCTCCGGGATCTCGACGACCCGGCCCAGGCGGCAGGGCGGCGCGAGCCGGACCCGGGGCGGCGGTCCGGGGGAGTCCAGCCGGTACAGCGCGATCCACCGGTCGGCGCCGTCGGCCTCGGCGCGCTGCAGCCGTCGGCTGGGCAGCGAGGCCGGGCGGCGGTCCGGGCCGACCTCCAGGCGGTTGTGGCAGCTCAGCCGCGTCAGGCTGTCGTCCCAGCGGGTGTCGATCGTGTCCAGGGCGGCGCTGATGTCACGGCGCCCCGACCAGGTCTCGGCCAGCCCGGGATGGCTGGGCGGCCCAGGCAGCCAGCGGCCGCGCGGGCGGGGCGGGCCGA
>NZ_JAGXJL010000396.1:0-246 GCF_019091475.1 Streptomyces sp. GbtcB6
AACTCTTCCTTTCTTACTTTTATAATAGAACGAAAAGAGGTTAGAAAATTAATTTCTTCCTCCAACAATATTTATTTACCCCCACCTATAGAATTTTCTATATAATTAATTCTAACCCTACTTTAATAAATTATAATTCGTTTATAAAATTCTAGGATAACAAATTAGCTATCTTCTATTCTAATTTCGTCTCACTTAATAGTATTATTACCTTTAAATTTTTAGTTAATTAGGAAATAGAATGCT
>NZ_JAGXJL010000397.1:0-246 GCF_019091475.1 Streptomyces sp. GbtcB6
TGCCGCGCAGGAAACCCGCTGTTTCGTCCGCTGGCAGCCCCAGATGCGACCTACCGGCCCCCGTCCGGGGTCGAGCGGCCGGCCCGTCTTCGAATGGGCCCAGCAGGGGGTCGAGCGCGGCGCCGCCCTCCATGTGCCGTCCGGCCGCTGCCTGGTCGCCGTCGCGGGGCGCGAGGACCGGCCGGTGATCCTCCAGGCCGCCAGGGACGGGATCGATGGAGCCCGCTGCACCGCCCTGCGCTACTT
>NZ_JAGXJL010000398.1:0-245 GCF_019091475.1 Streptomyces sp. GbtcB6
GCGGACGGCACGATCCGCGACCATCTCCCGCCCGGTATGCAACGGGTACTCGTCCGCCTCGGAGACGTACCGGTGGCCGTGTTCGCGGCGGACTGGCAACTGGTGTGGTGGAACCACGGGTGGGCCGCCCTGCTGGGAGACCCCCTGGCCGCGCCGCCGCGGATGCGCAACTTCGCCCGCGACAGGTTCCCGGTGGACGTCGATCACACCCCCCTCGCGCTGTGGCCGGTCACCGAGACGGACCC
>NZ_JAGXJL010000399.1:0-245 GCF_019091475.1 Streptomyces sp. GbtcB6
GACGAGGGCGAGGCCCCGCCCGCCGGTCGCGTCGCCGTCGGCGCACCGCGGCACGGGCGCGCGGTCACTGGCGTCGGCGACCTCCAGCCGTACGGTGACCGACTCGTCGGCGCCCCTGCGGCCCGCGCCCGGCAGCGAGAGCCGCAGCACGGCCGGACAGCCGGTGTGCACCTCGGCGGTGGTGACCAGCTCGGAGACGAGCAGGATCACCGTCTCGGCCAGCGGCTCGTCCGCCGCTATACCGG
>NZ_JAGXJL010000400.1:0-245 GCF_019091475.1 Streptomyces sp. GbtcB6
CTGCGCACCGCCTTCGAGTAGCTGCCGGCGGGCGAGCTGGCCGGGGCGCTGGTGGGCGGCATGACCATGCGGGGGTTCCTGGCCGCCCACGAGGTGCCCACCTCGGTCCGCTTCCATGCCATGGTCCTCGACGACTTCCTCCTCGAACCGCTCCCCTACCACCTCTTCACCCGCGACACCTCCGCCTGGGTCTACGACGCCGTGTCCCTCAACGCCATGCGCTGGCCCGCCCGGCAGCGCGGGGG
>NZ_JAGXJL010000401.1:0-245 GCF_019091475.1 Streptomyces sp. GbtcB6
TGGCCCTGGCTGGTGGGGTACTCGTCGGCGACCGCGGCGGCGAGGAGCGGCGTGACGCCCGGACGGAGGTGGGGACGCAGGCCGGAGCGCACGTTGACGCCGAAACCCTCGACCAGGTCGGTGTCGCCGCCGGCGGCGACTGTGGGGTAGGCGGGCTCGGCGGGCAGCGCGCAGCCGGGGGAGCGGTCGGCGAGCCGGGTCACCACGGGATGGAACAGCCGGATCAGGGGTACGGCACCTGACAG
>NZ_JAGXJL010000402.1:0-245 GCF_019091475.1 Streptomyces sp. GbtcB6
GTCAGGACACTGAATTCGAAGCAAAAGAAAATGTCGTGCTGTCATGTATTCGTTGGCACTTGACAACAACCAGTTGTCTCGTGTTTGCAGGCTCAGAGTCCGCTGATCTTCGGATGAAAGTGAAAGAATATTGAGGTCAAAGACGACTTCCAACACGAGCTCAAGAACTATGATGCCAACACTTTTTTTTTTTTTGTTTCAGGTAATTCCCCGCTTTCAGTGAAGCCTCAGTATCTGAACTCCAG
>NZ_JAGXJL010000403.1:0-245 GCF_019091475.1 Streptomyces sp. GbtcB6
TAATAACATAAATATGGCTTAGTATATACCATATATAAGTTTGAAAATAAAAAAAATGCCATACAAAATGGCCAAACTTAAAATTGCCATATTTATGTAAAAATATTTCAAAATCCCATATTAGGTGTAATTTTCACTTGTTTCAATTAGTTTACTAGGATAATCCTTTTTCCCTGATATTGTTTTGTAATTCAATAAAAAGAATCACAGTACATACCTCACTATTTGTAACAAAGTTTTTGTTT
>NZ_JAGXJL010000404.1:0-245 GCF_019091475.1 Streptomyces sp. GbtcB6
ATTGTAACCTAATACCTAACAACTTGAATAAGCTAATGCGCTAGGGCAAAGTCGTGTCTTATCAATGTACGGATTCTGAAGATATTGACAAAACAGCTTACTCACTTATTGAGTGGAATCCTAGCGTGCATCAAACATATAGAAACCTTATTGAGTGGAATCTAGCGTGCACCAAACATATAGAACTTAGTAACAGCCCAGCCGTTCTTAGCAAGACAATGGTCCCACGCAACTCCTTGGCTCAC
>NZ_JAGXJL010000405.1:0-244 GCF_019091475.1 Streptomyces sp. GbtcB6
CCGTGTCCGACGTGCTGGCGGCCGCCAAGGAGGGCCCGGCCAACCCGTTCTACACGCCGACCGCCGAGGGGCTCGCCCGATGAAGATCACCGACATCGTCCTGGACCGGCTGCGGCTGGAGCTGGGCCCGCCGTTCCGCGCCGCCTGGGACCCGGAGCCGCGCCGCGCCTTCGACGCGACGTTCGTGCGCGTCCACACCGACGAGGGGATCACCGGCATCGGTTCCGGCGATCACATGGACGGC